>JAXHUS010000285.1:0-3603 GCA_034189305.1 Thermodesulfobacteriota bacterium
AAATAAAAAAATATAATATAAAAACCCATTAAAAGCTGTAGGCCAGTATGAATATAACAAGAGTATGCAAATCAGTTGACTCTTTTTGACCCCTAGATTTTTTTGGGGAATGTCCTGGTTTATTAATACTTAATTCAAGTTTTGCGTCCTTGAAACTTGATGTATCATTGCCGGTGGTTATTTTACGCCATAAGAAGGTTTTTTATAATTATGTGTCGGTAATGCCATATTCCTATCGCAAGTTAAGAATGTAAGATGTGTTTCGATCTTTTTTTCACCTTCACTCAGGTCATCGTGTGAATTCATTTTGAAATGAAGGGCAATGTGCTTCATCCATTCACGGTATCTTCGCTCTTTACAAATCGATAGTGGCGCCGACAGATCGCATATATCATCAAGGATTTTATTTGACATAGCTATCTTCCTATGTTATCCGTTTTTTTATGTTGAGAAAGAGATAACTACATTTTATATTGAAAGTAAGCAAATTTGCCTTATGTGTAAATGTTGGGGTGGGGACAAAAGAAACTGAATCTGCTCGAAACTACAGATGGAAACTGTGGTGTTCTTATCAAGTTCCGAGCGATTTGAATTATTCACGGGCATCAAGAGTATTGAAAATATCCGTCTCTAAAGAAGGCTTGGATATCATGTATATCGTGAGGATGATCCGGCCGTCCCAAAAGTTTGTATTGTCTTCATAGAGAAAGGAAAATGAGGTCTGCCAACGGCCTGCAGTCGGATTGTCTATAGGTTTCGCCTCTGACAATCCTTGAAATCGGTTAAACGCTAAAGGGGAGAGACTAATGCCTTATGCTGCAATGAAAGGAGAATCAGGAAGTCACTGGCAAAAGGTATGGCTCACGACGGTCATCGCCTTTTCTGTCGTGGGGGGAATATCGGTAGTTACATTCGCAGTCTGGTGGCTGATCCGGGTAAGCGGCAACTGCGGAGTTGTTCGTTTCTATGAGCAGGCATTTGCCGTGATTCTTGTCGGATCCTGGCTTATCGGAACATCACTGGGAGTGGGACTGACCGTTCACGGGTTTGTTAAGAAATCGCGGAGCATCGTATCAGGCACTGTTATTGCAATCCTCGCAAACCTGGGCGTGCTGCTTGTATGCGCCAGGGTAATGCGTGACGTGAGGGAGGCCGACTTCTCACTCAAGAGCACCGAACTGCTCTTGCAGTTCCTGCAAGGGGAAGATATGGACAACCGGAAGCTTGCTGCATTTGAACTCGGTGAACGCAGGGCTGCTGAGGCCGTACCGGCGTTATGTGCCATACTGGACGACATCGGGGAGGACATTAACCTAAGACTGAACTCAATCGAGGCACTTGGCAAGATATGCACGCCTCCGTCACCATCTGGAGCCAACATCGCCCAGGCCGTTGCCTCGCTCATCAAAGCCCTCAGGGACAGGGAGAGGTTTGTTCCAAAGATAGCGGCCGAGGCGCTGGGAAGAATCGGCGACGTTCATGGGATTTGCCCGCTGGCGGATTTGCTGGACGACGAGACAAAGGATTACTATACACGCATCTCTGCCGCAAAGGCTGTCTGGAATATAGGAGGTAGCAAGGCTTCAGAGACTTTAAAGAAAGCACATGCGGCATGTTCTGATGAGGAACTTGCCAAAGAAATCGGCGCTTTGCTTGACAATATGAATGGCCTTTAACCATTAAAGGCCATTATGTATGACGTGCGGACGTGCTTTTTGTGTTCCGTTAGAAAATAAAACCGTCAGGGAATCCAAAAGATGAAATATATAACAACCCTCCGCCAGTCAGCCCTTAAACAACAACTCAGCAATAAACTTGCCTGATGGCCTTGATTAACCCAAAAAATGCAATTAAAGAATAAATCCAAAAATTGCAGAAGCAATTTTTGGTAAATTCAAAATGCAAAATAAAGGTGAGGTACATGGTTTTTCTTACCCCTAGACCTTAAACCTTTCACCTTATATCTAAATCCTCATAGCAAAGAATAAAAAAGTGAAATTAAATCTCCCCATTTTCCTTTTGCCTTTTATGTTTTGTACTGGCTAAAAAAATTCAAACGCATTTTTTGGGATTATGAGAACTATCGAAAAATCTTACAGAAATGTAAAATAAGTATGATTTCAAGTTTTATCATTATGTGCTTATGGGAAACCATGGGCATCTTGTTATTAAACCAACTGCAAAGGGAGGAACTTTATCAAATCTTATGAAAGGAATAAATCTTTTCTATACTCAGTATTGAAAGAGAAATTTAAAGTAGATGCAATAATTAAATAGAATAGGAATTTTCATTTTAAATAATAGCTTCAGGCACTTTAAACTTTAGCTCACTAAGGCACTTAACTTGACGAAGGGTAAGACCAAGAAAGGTAATAGAACAATAAAATAGAACCGTTTTATCTTTTTACTTTTTACTTCAAATTACACTAAGCCCATTTGGGCCACAAAAATTGTTGACTATCGTAGTCCATATAGGCTATTATTTATGTGGAGGTGAAAGATATAAGAAAAACAGCAACAGTGAGAGCGAGAATTGAACCTAACCTTAAAGAAGATGTAGAAAAACTTTTCAATAAGATGGGCCTCTCCACTACTGAGGCAATAAACCTGTTTTATCGGCAGGTTAAGTTAAGAAATGGGTTGCCATTTAATGTTGTTATACCAAACAAAACAACTGAACAGGTATTCAAAGACACAGACGAAAATAGGAATCTGATTCGTTGTGATGACGCAGACGATATGTTCTACAAGTTGGGGATATAGGGTGCGAATTCCTTTCTATACAAAGCAATTTGCGAAAGATATAAAAATAATGGATAAACGGGGTAAGTAGCTAGAAAAAATCAAGAAGGTCATCAAAAAGCTTGTGAATGAAGAAAGCCTTGACGTTAATTATAAAGACCACAAACTATTAAGGAACTATGAAGGAAGACGTGAATGCCATATAGAGCCAGATTGGTTGTTGGTTTACAAGATAACTGGTTCAAAAATTATATTTGAAAGAACCGGTACCCATTCCGACTTATTTGAATAAAAATATCTCTCCTGCTAACAATAAAATGGAACTGTTTTTATTTAAGCATATATTCTTACAATCAAGGCAAATTAATAACTATAAGGTTTTAAATCCAGTAAAAGAAATATTTATAAAAAAGATGATAAAAAATCCTCCTTTTAGTAAAGGATTTTATTACAATAAAAGGCTGGGAAGTTTTTATTTATGGCACTGCCTTTCCTAATAAAATTTTAGTTAAGGAGAAATAAAGATGGGAGACAAAGGGAAAAAAGATAAGGGTAAAAAAGAAAGTCAAAAAAAGGCTAAACTTACAATCAAGGAAAAAAGAAAGGATAAAAAAAAGAAAAATAAATAATAACAGGAAGCATAGCCGTGAAAAGGATTGAATCGAAAGGGCAGGCCGGATTCTCGAATACATATTTTTTATAATTACAGGATCCTATTTTAAGAGTTTAGTAAGGTCAGGACCACATTCCTGCTATCCCTTTTTGACAATATGGGCAGGTGCCATTTTTTATGCGATTAAATAAAATACTAAAACCGGTTCGCCTTATTAACATCTTATTACAAAAAGGACAGTATGTATT
>JAXHUS010000286.1:0-5782 GCA_034189305.1 Thermodesulfobacteriota bacterium
TCTGTAAATTTCAATATTTGTCTTATCTAATTCTAACTCCGCTATGAAGGCATTCTTTTCTATCTCCTCTTTTTCATACTGTTTCCTTATCTTATCTCCCCTTTCTTTTTCTTTCCTGGCTAACACGGCCAATTCTTTAAACTTTGTTCTTATGGCCTTTAAATCTATAGATGCATTGCCTGTATTTTTGTCTATTTTTATCATTACCCTTCTGTAGATTTTTCTACGATGCCGATCCTGAATTGACACTTGAATACCTTCAATACGAATAGAATGGATTGACATCCAGTTACACATGCCTTTAATACGAACACCTTCAAAGTCCTTTCTGCCAGGAAAAGCTGCTTCCTTGATTTCATTAAAGATTTTATTCCTGTCCTTCAACTCTTCCGTGCCAAAAACTAATTTGTCTTTCATGATGCCCTCCTTTTAGGTATATCAAAGTACTTCTACCTTTCCCTCAGATTGCCAGTCTGCTTTTATAGATGTTCTTGCTACCAAATTACAGTGTATACATTCACCATCATGGTCGCCTACCATCATCCACCAAACATTATTTCCTATTTGCTCTAAGTGAAAATAGCTATTGCCATTTATTTTCAATATTATTTCATCAAGGGTTGGCTTTTTTTCACCATATACAACAAGTTCCCTTGCTTCTACAGATATGTCATCTTCGTGCATATCAAGTGCTTCCCAAACGATTTCTGCTTCCTTCAGGTATTCTTCACCGAACTGCTCTGCCACCGCATCCTTATAATCACTTTCTTTTTTTATGCTTTTAAAGAGCTTGGTGTATTCGTATATTCTGTCTCTATCTTCTTTTTTCATTTTTCACTCCTTTCTGTATAATACTCTAATAACCGGCATTGCTTTTTACGTCCGGTGGATTTGTTTGTTATGAATCAATGTTCACCCTAACCAAATACAATGGTATAACCCCGAACAGAAACCAACCAGTCCAAATGTACCTTCCTCCAACTTTGAAATTTTTGTTTGTTTTTATTTGCTTCCATGTCTTTTTTACTATCATTTTTCACTCCTTTCTGCATAAGGTGGTAATTTTAAATTTAAAAAATCCATAGGTGTCAATTTGACTGTTTTTTCAAAAGACTCATCATTCATGTCTTTAATTACCACAGCCAGTGTATCTTCACAAAGCGTTATCTTATAAAAATAATATGGACTCATATAATCCTCCTAAATTTTAATTTCATAAATAGTCACCTAACGCCTTTGTTGGAAGAATAAGCCCTGCATTGTTTCCACTCATTCTCATTAAGGCATTCAAAAACGTCTTTTTTACGGCCTAGTCGCTGGCAAAATTGAACTCTTGTTATGTTACCAAATCCATCATCATGGTCGTAAAAAACATAATCAACAGAGCCCCCAAGATTTTTATAATTGATTGGCTTGTTGAATTCACTTGCAACAATGTTTTTATCTATAAATGGGCATTCCATTTTTCACTCCTTTCTTTTTAACATCCGCTTCAACGGCTTGTTGGGAGGTCATGTCTTTAATGGGCTGTCCACTAACAAAACGTTTGCCTGTCTGTCTCATATAAATGCTCTGTAAAGTTTCGACAGTGTTTATAGCCATTATAATTTCTAATTGTAATTCTCTGAATTGCTCGTTTTTCATAGAGTCCTCCTAACTTGAAATTAAGCCGTGTGCATATCACATCGGCCTTAAATGACTTGTTATTTTAATGCCCGATTCTCCGTCTCCTCAACTTCAATCCGGAGCAAATCAACGTCTTTCCCCCAATATTCACGAGCAGCTTTTTTGCTTTCAAAGCAAAACAACATTCCCGTGCAGCCTTCGGGGAGACGTAGTTTAAAGTTTTCCCCATCAAGCTTAATTTTCCCTGGATGCAATTTCATTGCTATTACTGGCTGTTTCATGTTAAACCTTCTCAATATCCTCAAACGCCCATGCCGGACAGCCTTCCCTCTTGTTACAACTAGGGCAGTCTTTAGCCGGCACTTCATTATCAGTTTCAGGACAGGTTATAGTTTTCCCACTTGTTCCTGGCTTTTCCTCTGCCACCGTTTCGGGAATATCGGGGGGGGATTCTGTGGACGTTTTCTCCTTTTCGTTGTCAGCTTTGAACTTTTTTAAGCCTGCAATAAACTGGTCAACATCCTTCAATGCCTCTTCTTTAATTTCCTCCGTGGTTTTTTCATAGTGCACTGCTAACTGTTCTATAAATTCGTTTACTCCTTTTTCCTTTATTCTGGCTTTCTTAACAATTTGTTCTTTAAAGCTTTTTTCAATGTCAATTTCCTCTGGCAGTGCAGGGGTGTTTGTTAAATTATCCAAAAGCCCTAATTGCGATTCTCCTGTTTCGGCTTTGTTGTCTAATTCAATAGCTCTTTCCATTTCAATGCTACAGGATTGTAGTTTGCTATGCCTTTTTATGACAGTTTTTATATACATTTCTTCAGGATAAGTTATCCACGGACATTCCTGTGCTTTAGCATTTTTGGGGTTCTTTTTTGCGTATTGCCATGCCTGTGATTTTTCACGTACCTTTAAAATATTTTCTTCCGGCAAAAATAAAAAGGATTGCATACCAGATTCAAACGTCCATACAGTATATGCACCTATCATTTCGCCTCTTTCTCCCTTTAATAGGGGCTTGTGAATGCACTTTTCATCTGTTCCATAGGATATATCAAAATTATCATTCTCATATACAACATGGCCGGTAATAACTATATTGCCTGTTCTCCTTGCAAGGTCTATAAGACCCCGATACATTGGCTGGAATTGCACTTCGTCTCCATAAGGTATTAAGGCTGCCTTCCCAAGTACAGGCTCAAGTCCAAGTTGGGCTGACTGTATCATAGCAGATAACAATGATTCCTTTGTACAGTCAAGTAGTTTAGGTGTTCGCAAAAGTGCGGTGTAGAAAGTTCTCAAAAATCTTTCTGCCGTTAAAAACTTAGGCAATGCTGCTTCTAGCTGTTTTACTATTGCCGGCGAGTTTATAAAATCTTTAATCGTTAATGCTTTTTGCTGAATTGCTGTTAATTTTGTTTCTTTCATAACATTCCCTCCTTTTTAGCTTCTAAATACAGTAGAAATATCTTCAAAAATTCTTACACCTTCAATTTCTCTTGTACCCATACGAACCGCATCATTTATTTTTTTCATATCAGGCATACAATATTCACGTGGAACTTTCAGTTCGTCTATAATTTCTGCCTTCCATTGCTTCCTTGTATGGGCAGACGTTTCTTCTGTTCTGGCAATTATTTTTTGTTTTGGTAGGGTAACAGGTGAAACCTGTGGAGCCTCTACTCCTGATTTCTCAGCCTCTTTGTCAAGTTTTTTCTGTAGCTTTTCGTTAGCTTTCCTGATTTCTTCTTCCTGTTTTCTTCTTTCCAGTTCCACCTTATACAGATATTGCCCTATCTTTTGTTTTAAAGTGTCTTTACCTTCAGAAAGCGGGGTTGTAAACAGCTTAATAAAACTGCTCACTCCTTTTACAAAAGCCTTTGGTTCTTCTACCACTTCCTTTTCTTTGTTTTTTATTTCCTTTATGAACCTGTCAATTTTCCCCCCAAGACTGATTGCCAGTTTATTCGTTTCATCATCTTTAACAACAATCGAGGCTGCCTCTTCAACTATCTTTTTTACCTCTTTTTCGTATGGAATTAGCCCCATTTTTGCTACTTCTATATCAAGTGAGGGCGCTTGCTTCTGTGAACCTTTTTTCTTTTTATTTGACACGTTAAAATCCATCCTTACCTCCTTAATTAAGAATTTAAAAACCTATAAACATTTAATGCACTTAAAAAAATATTAAAGTCCTGATCCGATTCTGTATAAATATCTGCTTTTGGAACTTTGCCATCAGGATCAAGCCTTAGAGAAAAAACCTTGCTTATCTTTACTTTGTTTATTTTTAATAGATTCGCATAAGCTGCTAACTGTAATTGCCATGCCTTATTTAAAGCAATGGGGGTTTTAATATCACAGAGAGAAATACCAGAATCACCCTTCATTGTAATAATAAGATCGGGATGTCCGCAATATAGATAAACCCTGTGCTTAAACTCTGTTTCCACATAGTGAACCCTATCAACCATTGCAAACCATCTTTTAAAAGATTCTATATATCCTTGATATTCTTCAGGAATAGATGGTATCCATAAATCTAAGGCAATGGCAGCACATATCTTGTGAATTTCCCTTCCCCTGTAAGTAGCATTTTCAAGCCTGTTTTTAGGGACTTTAGAAAAATCTTGATATGGCGATAATACCTTAGTTACGGATGGATAATTCATTTTTTCCCTCCTTTGTTGTTCCCCCCTGATAGCCCCCCTCTTTTGGAAGGGGGCCGGAGAAGGGAAATGAAAGGTGGCTATTATTCCCCGCCACCAGGGGAGGTCTGTCTATTGAGAAACTATCGGGCTATCCGACCGCCAAGTGTTTGTGTCTGGGGTTCTTATAACATACCCTCCTGCAGCCATTTCTTGAGCCCCAGCCATTTTTTTATATTCTTTCTCATATTTTTCTGGATCATTTAAATAGTTAGTCATTCCCGCCGCCAAGTATTTGGGCAGACCTTATTATTTTTGGGGTTTTCAAATTTGTTTTTCCGCTAATCTCAAAAATCTGGCCTTCGTTCTCTGGAATTAATTCACATTTAATTGAAAAACTGGCCTTTTCTCCTGTCAAATCCACGTTATTTGCAATTTTTTCCACCATGTCTTCAATTAAGCTCCCAATATCTTTAAGAATTTGTTCTTTGGTTCTTAGTTCGGTTGTTCTTAATTCTGTTACCGCCTCTTTGCTCATAATTTTTTCCTCCTTTTTATAAATTTTTTAATCCTCCACAAAATCACACTCAGGACAGCCGGAAGAACCGTCATCAGACACAAGCTCCCCTTCATTCATACTTGCACCGCACCAGGGACATACAAAGCTTGTGTGTGTGAAAAAACTCCCTTCCTGGTAGTCCTTCAATTCTATGAAGTTCATGTTTCCTCCACTGCATCTGCACATTTCCCCGCCCATGTATAGCGACAGGTTCTACAATAATAATGCAGATGTTCCCCTTCATTCCCTTTATCGTACATTTCTCTATAACTACAACTATAACTATTTTTATGATAAGAAATGCGTATATCTTTACCATGACATTTTCTGCACCTTATTTTCATGTTTCCTCCACCACATCTCCATTATCGGGAGCTTCGCTAACATCCAGCTGAAATAAGCCCATTTCTGTCTGTAAGTTATTAAAAGCTTCTTCCCACGTGGTTCCAGAATTATGAGAATAACCATCTATATATACGGTACATTTAACCTCAAGCTTTCCGGTAGGGTATTCGGTTAATTCATACCGGATAAGGTGGTATCTCCCCTTTGCCAACTCTTTTAATTTTGCTTTTGCCTCTAAAAATTTCATTTTCTCCTCCGTTCTTAAATTTTATGTTTCTTCCACTGCCAGTTTTATAGTTTCTTCCCTCCTTTTGGACTTGAAACAAACGGTATGATTATTTTTAGCCATGTGAATCTTATTTATATGAGCAATAAACTTTGGTCGGCTCATGGTGTGTTTCTCCCAACACATGGGGCAGAAGAATTCCTTTTTGTTAGGGTCAACCGGAACTACCCTTTTTAGTTCGCTTACAGGGTAGCCGTTCTTTTTTAAAAAGAAGGCTTCCAGCTCGGCCTTACTTAGAAATGTCCGCCGGTCGGTTTCAAACTTTTTCCTTTTGAGCTTTCCGGCTTGGATTAGTTTATAAAGTGCATCTTTGCTTAT
>JAXHUS010000286.1:5882-9223 GCA_034189305.1 Thermodesulfobacteriota bacterium
TTGTTACCATCGAGATATTTAAATGCCCTTAGCTTACCTTTTTGGTGTTTTAAGATATATAATTGGGATTTGTATATATTTTTAAAATTTTTGGCATAAGCAAGGTTGGCATAAGCAAGGTCGGCATAAGCAAGGTTGGCATGAGCAAGGTTGGCATAAGCAAGGTTGGTATGAGCAAGGTCGGCATAAGCAAGGTCGGCATAAGCAAGGTTGGCATAAGCAAGGTCGGCATAAGCAAGGTTGGTATGAGCAAGGTCGGCATAAGCAAGGTCGGCATAAGCAAGGTTGGCAAGAGCAAGGTTGGCATGAGCAAGGTTGGCATAAGCAAGGTTGGCATGAGTAAGGTTGGCATGAGCAAGGTTGGCATAAGCAAGGTTGGCAAGAGTAAGATTAACTTTTTGCTTTACAGCCTCTTCCAAGGTTTTCTTTATTGTACACTTATATTTATATTCAAACAACACTTTCCCAAAAATTGATTTAATTATTTCTTTTTTCATCCTCCACCTCCTCAAAAAAATAACCTATCGCAATACTATATACGTTACATATCCTCAATAACAATGCAATCGAGGGAACGTGAGTGCCATTTTCCCAACAGGCCACAAGATGCCGTCCTGTACCCACGCTTTTTCCGAATGCTGACCTTGTTAGCCCTTTGCTGATGCGAATTTCTTTGATTTTTTTACGGTTAAAAGCTATCATCTTTGCACCTTTCTGCAAAATTTTATTTAATTGTAAACTATTTTAAATTATCTGTCAAGCTTTTTTTAAATAAATGTGAAAATAATTTTATATCTCTTATTGGTATAAGGATTGCAAGAGAAATGTGTAGGATGGTTTTTTAAAAGAAAGGAGAAAACAAGATATGGAAATTTATAAAATAATCTTTTTTGCACCGGTACTAAATGATAATGTAATCTGGTTTAGAAATACAAAACAGGAACTTTTAAGTGGGTTGAATTTTCTTCAGGATATGAACATTATACCGGTAGTTAAAAAAATAACGGAGAAAGAATTTGACGAACACTTGAGGGCAGGAAAGCAGAAAAGTAATTAAATAAGCTCCAAAAAGGGGTCATTCTTGAACGTTCTATCAAAAGATATGGTAAACTATGCACAAGAAAAGAAAGCGGGAGAAAAAGGGGAAATAAATATTCCTTGACATTCAAATTAATTTCTCTTATAATAAAAGGAAGGTTAGAGCAATGACGAAAATTCAAATCAAACTTAAAAATATAAAAACCTATCCTGTCCAGTTTTATGCTGGTGGCAGCTTCGTCACTGCCTTAACCGCAGGATGGGTTTTTTATAAATTGAGGTAAAGGAGATTTTATGAAAAAACAACTGGTGTATATAGTAACGTGCGGGGTTTACTCCGACTATCATATCTGTGGGGTTTTCACAAATAAGGCTTTGGCCCAAAAGTATATCAACTGTTTTAATGGCGGAAACGGATATTCGGAAATGAAAATAGAGGAGTGGTGCCTTGACCCTTGGAATATGGAATTACGCAAAGGATACCATGCGTGGTTTGTGAGAATGGCCAAGGGCGGGGATACGATAGAAATTGAAAAAGCCGATTCAGACTATGGATATTGTAGCGGAGCGACTGAATACGGTTTTGATATATACTACAATATGTATGCTCATGTCATGGCAAAAAATGAAGAACATGCCATAAAAATTACTAACGAGCTAAGGGTTATGGCTATAGCTAACGATGATTGGCCAGATAATTAATTATTGCGTTAAATGAAAGGATTAAACTATGGATAAGAAAATAAGTTGTTATGAGTGTGTACACCATCATGTATGTAAATATTTTGGGAAATGGAATAATTATTTTCCATACAAAGACGACTCATACATCAAAGATCATTTAGAAGGGTTGGCTCGTACTTTAGCGATAGCCTGCTCTTATTTTAAAACCAATAAAAACATATAACTAAACAGTCAACTTGACCGGCAAACAGCGGTGGCAAGTTACTTTTATGTTATCTGAAGGGAGAAAAGATGAATATATCTCAAGCTCAAAATAAGCCTTCATTTTGTGAATGGTTTAATACCGATGATATGGATCATCTTCATGCATATCATATATTACAAAAAACAGGCATGTGGCCTGACAACTTTGTGCCTGAAAGAGTTTGGGTAGAACCTGGATGGCAGGCTATTCTTGCGTTCAAATTAGCTAATAAATGGATAGATTATAAACTATCAGATAACAACAAGATTCAGCCTATGCCTAAAAAACGGCAAGGCTGATTTCCATATTATTTTTTTTGAAGGTAAAACGGAATGAAAAGGATATTAATAAATTTATATTATAATTTTTAGGAGATGACAATGGCAAGTGTTTTTGTGATGACAAGCCCTCCCTCTGATATTTATTACTCACTAGCCGACAATAGAGTCCGATCTTTTAAATTACGTGGTGTTCTTTTGTATGACGAAGATAAAAACATTTCACAGGCAGGATGGAAAGATCAACTCGTTGCTTTTGTAAAAGAACAAAGGCTTAATATTAACGATGGAAGAGGATTACATGCATTCGTATATGGTTTAATCGATGCGGGCTTAATCGAAGCGGAATAACCAAGCTATGAAGCCGATTATTATAAAAAAATACACCGACAACGGAGTATTTTCTCATCACGCTATAATCGATAGCGAAACGGAAGAAACTATTCTTGAAGATATTTTGGTTGCAAAAAAATTATTAGATGCAATTTCTAAAGGGTATGAACAAATTGAAGATGATGATTGGATTTGTTTTTCTTTAACAGGCAGAGAAGCAGAAAAGCTTATAACTATTTAGGTATAAAATAATGGAAAATAAAGCACCCGCATTCCAATTTTATCCAAAAGATTTTGTGTCCGATGTTAATGTTGTAACAATGACGATGGAAGAAAGAGGTGTGTATATAACATTGCTTTCCCACTGTTGGATTGAAGGGTGCTTGAAGGGTGGTTCGGAAATGCTTCAAGCAATTTGCAACAATCCTTCAAATTGGGAAAAAATATGGGAAAAAGTAAGCCGTTGTTTTTATGAAAAAGATGGTATTTTTTACCATAATCGTTTAGAAAAAGAAAAAATTAAACAGAGCGAATGGCGTGAAAAATCAAGGCTTGGCGGAATTAAAAGTGGAGAAAAAAGAAAAAAATCGAAGGGTGGTTCAAGGGTGGTTGAACCAAATGGCAACTCTTCATCTTCATCTTCATCTTCTATTAAAAAGAATAAAAGATTATTTGTTGAAACTGAAAAACCGTTTCAACTTTCCCAATTACTTTTTAATTTAATTTTAAAAAGAAAACCCGATCTTAAAAAACCAGACTTACAG
>JAXHUS010000287.1:0-2973 GCA_034189305.1 Thermodesulfobacteriota bacterium
TTGTATTTTTCCTTTTTATTTTCCGCTTTTTTTATCATCTGCCTTGACAGATCAATTCCAACAATATCACAATGCTGTGGATATGTTGTCATTGATAATCCCGTTCCAATTCCAACCTCAAGTATTCTGTCACCGGGTTTCAGGTCCAAAAGACCTATGGCATATTTAATTCGAGGGTAAAACCAGCCCTTAAAGATGAAATCATAAATAGGAGAATAATGGTCATAAATTTTTTTAACACTTCTGGTTTTTACTTGATTCATATATCTTATTAACTTTTGTTATAATTATATTGATAAATAGATTGTTATTTTTATACTAAATAAATTTAACTGTCAAGAAATTGATTTATTTTTAATTTATATTAAAATAAAATCCTTTTTAAAGGAATACCGTCTTGAATTAAAAGAGATGTTAAAAATATATTTGGTTATTTTTTAAATAATTAAAATAGTCTGTTTATAAATTAAAAAGAGATATTAAAAGTGTATATTATTTATAGTAAAGGCAATTTCTTTATAATGCAAACATTTTACAATATTTGTCCGGTGAATTCTTAATGCCTGAAAATAGAGTAACCATTAATAACATTCGTTCAATATCGATTATGACAGCTATCAGAATAACCATCGCTTCAGCTCTTCTTTCCATGGCTTTTTACAGTTTGCTAAAACAAGATGGTGGTGGTATATGGTTTTGGTATCCTTTTTTTATATTATTGTTAGCAGGTATCATCATGGGTTTTGTTACCGGAAGTTTAATCAAATTTCGTTTTGACAATGAAAAAAAGATGATATCCGTCGTTTGGGATAAAAAATTACTGTTTGTCCTGCTTCCTTTCCTGTTGATTAATTTGGGCAGCAAATTGGTAAAAAGTCAGTGGTCTATTAAAGCACATTATCTTACGGACTGTATATTATTGCTTATAGCCGGATTGATTCTGGGAAGAACCTTTTGTCTGTTAGTAAGGATTTACCGTTTCCAAAAAAAGGGTATATTATACTGAGTACCTGTTTAAAATTTTGATAACGGATTTTTTATAAATATTTTTGAAGACTTGACAAACTTTATGTAGGTATTATTATATTTTATAGTATTAATTCCGAATTGTAAAAAAGATATATGGAAGTAAGGATAAATCAAACCTTACTATGTTTGATTGAAGGTGATATTACCAGACAAAAGGTAGACGCTGTTGTAAATGCCGCCAATTCAAGCTTAAGAGGTGGGGGTGGGGTAGATGGGGCTATCCACAGGGCAGGAGGCCCAAAGATTCTTGAGGAATGCTTAAAGATTGGTAGTTGTTCCCCGGGTGAGGCAGTTATTACAAGTGGTGGAAACCTAAAAGCAAAATATGTAATTCATACTGTTGGGCCGGTATGGCGTGGTGGAAATAAAAGCGAAGAGTTACTCCTTGGAAATTCTTATAAAAATTCTTTACAAAGGGCGGAAGAAAAGTCGCTGAAAAGCATGGCCTTCCCTTCAATAAGCACAGGCGCTTATGGTTATCCAATGGATAAAGCGGCAAGGATTGCTTTAAGTGTAATAATAAAGTATCTTAAAGGTAAAACATCTTTAAAAACCGTAAAATTTGTGTTATTTGGAAAAAGTGCCTATCTTGTCTATGAGAGGACACTAATGGATTTATTATAAAATAAAATCCTTTAGTTAATGACATTGAATAATATGTATATATGAAAATAGAGAAATCAGACACGGAATAAAGGAGCCGGAACAAAGAATTTATTAAAGAAAGCGGATATTTTTTACAGTAAAGCTATTTTGAGATGAAAAAAATATACAGTTCAAAAAATATAATAAGAATTCTTGAAGAGCAGAATTTAATAACTGAGGAGCAGAAAAGGATTATTTTAGAGAAGGAAAAGCCCCAGAGGGACAAACTTGAAAAAATAATGGAGTTAAGGGAAGGAACTTCATTAAAGGATGTAAATATCAGCCATGAAATCAATATCGTAGATGTAATTATATCCTTTAGGTTTGAATATGATAATAACAAGAAGAGACTTCTTGGCGAAGATATGATAATGGAAGCAGTGGCAAAGGATATAGGAGTGGAGTTCAGAAAGATTGATCCTCTTAAACTGGAACTTGATATTGTAACAAAAACAATTCCCAAATCTTTTGCAATAAAGCATCTAATCGTACCATTATCCATTGCAGACGGTAAATTAAATCTTGCCATGTTTGATCCTACAAACACAAAGTTACTTGAGGACCTGGAGAGAGTTACCGACTTTGAAGTCATTCCTTACCTGAGTTCTAAAAGCGATATTTTAAAAATAATAAATGAATTTTATGGATTTAAAACTTCCGTGGTTGCTGCTGAGAAAGAATTGGTGTCGCCATTGACCGATTTAAGTAATCTGGAGCAAAAATTTGAGGTCAGTTCCGTTCAGGAACTTGCCACTTCAGACAAACATATAAAAAATGTAGTGGATTATCTTTTCCATTATGCCCTTAATCAGAGGGCAAGTGATATACATATAGAACCCAAAAGAGAAAAGAGCATAGTAAGGTTGAGAATAGACGGAGTCCTTCATAATATTTATAATATACCAAAAGGTGTGCATACAGCTTTGGTATCCAGGATAAAAAGTCTGTCTCGAATGAACATTGCGGAAAAAAGAAAGCCTCAGGATGGGAGAATAAAGCTGAAAACCAGTTCTTTGGGAGTGGAAATCAGGGTTTCCTGCATTCCTGTAGCATTTGGAGAAAAGGTGGTACTCCGCATTTTAGACCCGGCTGTGTTATTTCAAAGTTTAGAGAATTTAGGATTTCTTACTTATGATTTAATCACTTATCATAAGTTTCTAAAAAGATCCAATGGAATTATTCTGATAACAGGTCCAACCGGTAGCGGGAAAACCACAACTCTCTACTCAACTTTAAAAACTCTGGCAACACCTGAAAAAAATTTTATAACAATAGAAGACCCCATTGAAATGATTCATG
>JAXHUS010000288.1:0-7199 GCA_034189305.1 Thermodesulfobacteriota bacterium
ATACCGGCTCAGTGATGGTGAAAAATTTATTATAATAAATTCCTTAAGGATTAAATCGCCCCAAAAAAGCAGATCCGAATTGAATAATATAGAAATGATTGTCTCTGGTTTTTACCGGGAAAACAAGGGGGTAAATACTAATGGGAGGAGAGAAGATGCCGGTTAATATACGTTTGCTTAATTTTATCATAATAATATTTTTGTCGATAACCTTTTTCTGGAACCTGCATATATGGATGGAAAAAGATGAGAAGATAGAAAACCGGAACGGAGAAGTTCCAACAGAAGAGAAGGGGTTCAATGCTTTTAATAATACGTTATTATCAAAAGATGAGTATGCCTCCATTGAGGAAAAAAATCTCTTTCATCCCTATCGAAAAACTTCTTTTCTAAGTTCTGATACCGTTATAAATGAAGAAAATGAGGAGAATAACAATAAGATAATTGATATTTACCCGGCTCTTTATGGAACTCTGATCCTGGGCGATAGAAAACTTGCCATATTAAAATTCCCGGACAAAGAAAACAAAAAGAAGACATATACTATTGGTGATGCGGTTGGAGGGAGTAAACTTTCCGAAATTTTGCCCGATAGGGTTGTTCTTGAAGGAAATAAGAGAAAAATCATCCTTTTAAATGATCCGAACAGGCCAAAGGAAAAAAAGATTATAGGGAAAACGCCGTTAACAAAGAAGGAAGAAATAAAGGCAACTAAAAAGGTGGAAATTCCTGATGTGTTTAAAACATCTAAAGACGTAGATTCAAAAATTGATGAAAAAACAAAAGAGGAGATAATGAAAAATATAGAAAAAGTAAGAAAGTTAACCCCTTTTTAATATGAGAGGATATTCTATGAAAGATATGAAAAATTATTTAATATTAACCATATCATACATTTTTTTTATCACATCCCCGGTATATGGCGAGGAATTTAAGGGTAGTTCTCCTTTTAGTATAAACTTTGATAATGTAAAGATTGAAGAGGTAATTGAAACTATCTCCCAGCTTATCGGCTTTAACTATATCCTTGATCAGGGCATTCAGGGCTCTGTTACGATCCGCTGTAAAGGGGCTATAAAACCGGAGGATATATTTCCATTATTTGAAACCATGCTTGAAATGAATAATCTTGCCGCTGTGAAATCCGGCAATCTTTATAAAATTGTGCCGATAAAAGAGGCCCAGAAAAAATCCATATATCCAAAAACGGGCAGGGTTAAAAAGGAAATACCTGATGCGGACCGGGTGATAATTCAGATAGTCCCTTTAAAATCGATTCAGGCATCGGAGATGTCAAAGGTATTGAAACCCTTTGTTTCTGATATGGCAGAGATAAATGAATATCCAAAGACCAATACATTAATAATGATAGAACTTGCCTCAAATTTAAAACGGCTGCTGGAGATTATAGACATCTTTGATGTGGATACTTTTACCAGGATGAATATAAAGATTTTCCCTGTAAAATATGTTGATACTTCAAAACTTGCGGATGAGGCCAAAAATATTCTGGGTGCCATGGGAATCGGAACCGAATCCGCCATATCGGGAGGAATTAATATTCTCCCCTTTCCCAGGCTCAATTTTGTACTGGCAATTAGCCAGAATGAAAATTTACTCAAAGAGGCCGAAAAATGGATAGAAAGACTTGATATAGAAAGTAAAGCCCAGAATTTAGAACGAAAGATATTTGTCTATCCCGTTGAAAACAGTAATGCAAAGATACTGGCTGAAACTCTGAATAAGGTTTTTGTAAAAGAGGTGCAAGAAGGAAAAATAATTCCTGAAGAAGAAGGGAAAAAAGGTGAGAAAATAGGTGCAAAGGCAGAAGGGGCCATAGAATCCACCTTAAGGGGCGAGGTAAATATAGTTGCGGATGAAACCACCAATTCATTAATAGTCAAGGCAACCCCCAGGGATTACGGTATTGTAAAAGACGTGCTGAAATCCCTTGACATTATCCCCCGTCAGGTATTGATTGAAGTAATTATAGCCGAGATTACCCTTGACGATTCAAATCAATTCGGAGTAGAGTGGCAACTTGGTGAAATGCATATCGGAGAAATGATGGGTGATATGGCGGGAAATTACGGTCTGGTCCAGAAGGCTGCGGAACTTGGGGGGTTCAGTTTTAGTATATTAGAAAATGATGCCGATTTTAGCGCTTTTATGCATGCCCTCACAGAATATTCAAAGTTGAACGTAATCTCAACACCCCATATCATTGCATGTGATAACAAAGAGGCAAGAATAGATGTGGGGTCGGAAGTTCCTATTATAACTTCGGAACTAACCGGTATCGGAGCAGAGGGGGATGTAAAACAGGAAATACAATATCGGACAACCGGGACTATACTTTCCGTAAGACCTCATATAAATTCTTTAGGCCTTGTTACAATGGAATTAAACCAGGAGGTAAGTGAGGCACAGGCAACACAAACAGGACTTACTCAAACACCCACCATACTAAAAAGGCAGGTCAGCACTACTTTAGTATGCCAGGATGGACAGACAATTGTTATCGGCGGGATAATTCAGGACAAAATAGATAGCAACATATCGGGAATACCATATATTTCAAAGATTCCCCTTCTGGGAAAAGTTTTCAGTTCATCCAAAAACGCAGTAAAAAGAGTAGAATTATTATTAACTTTAACTCCTTATGTGATAAAGAATAAAGAGGAGGCTGATCTTGTAACGAAAAAATTCAAGGAGAAAGTTATAAGACTGGAAAAAAGCATTAAAGAGCCATAAAACCAGACATTTTCAGTTATTTGTTATCCGTATTCTGTTGCATTTTTTTCAATGGACGACAGGCAACGGACATTAAAAAAGGAAAAAAAGAATGTTCAGACTGACAAAAAAATTAAAAAAGGATATAAGCGTTATTATCCCCATGTGTAATGAAGAGGAAAACTTAAAAGATACGGTGAATGAAGTGAAAGAAGTTCTTAACTCCCTGTCCTTAAACTGGGAGATAATACTTGTGGATGACGGAAGCGTTGACAATACCCCTTCTATTGCCAGGGAAATTTCGAATGGTGAAAAAAGCGTTAAACTAAGAACGCATTCAAGAAATTATGGCAGAGGAAGGGCTATAAGAACAGGCTTCAATGCCTGTCAGGGGAATATTATCGTTACAATTGACGCAGACCTCAGTTATGATCCCTTATACATCCTTGATGTCTACAATTGTTTTCAATCAGAACCGGACATCCATGTTGTGCTTCCATCACCATATATGCCAGGAGGAAGTACACAAAAAATACCTTTTTTCAGATTACTTGTAAGCAGAATAGGCAATAAAATTTTAAGTTTCTCCATGTCTAAAAAGATTTATACAATAACATCGATTTTCCGGGGTTATAGGAAAGAAGTTATAGACTGTCTTGAACTTGAATCGGATGATAAAGAAATCCACCTGGAAATACTGACAAAAGTGCTTGCCATGGGATACCAGACAAAGGAAATACCCTCTGTCTTAAGAAATCGAAGGAAAGGTAAATCAAAATTTAAGTTCCGGACTACCGCATATTCCCACCTTATATTTACAGCTTTCGAAAGGCCGATGATTTTATTCGGACTCCTTGGAATAGTAATCATCTTTACGGGAGTCGGGCTGGGGATTCATCTGACAATGCTGTGGCTTGAAGGAACCTTAAGCGGCGGCAGGCCCCTAATCTCCTTTATGATTTTAATTATTTTAATTGGGATGCAAATCCTTTCCTTCGGTTTTATCGGGACCCAAATTGTAAATTTACGAAAAGAACTGTACAAAATCCAGAAAAATAATAGACTCTTACAAAAGAAACTGGAAGAGAAATTTTAGTGACATCAGATTCCAAGATATGTTTTATAACAAATGCTTACCCCGATTATGAAGGTCATTACAGAGGAAATTTTGTCAAAAATCTTGCATTATCCCTTATGGAAAAAAATTTTTCTATTTTTATTGTTACACCCCGTGTTTATAAGAATAAAAAGATCAATAAAAAGCCCTCATCAGGGGAAAAAATATATCGCTTCCCCTACCTTTCCGGAAATAAGCTTTTAATTGAATATGAAAAGATCCCTTACTTTCGTATGGTTACGTATTTCATCTCCGGGTTTTTTTCATGTATTTATGCAATTAAAAAAGAAAAAAGTGTCCTTATCCACGCCCACTGGGTAATTCCTACGGGTCTTCTGGCCGTTTTAGTCAATTTGTTTTTCAGGCTGCCTGTTATAATTCATGTAAGGGGATCTGATATCCATACCTTTGGTAGGAAAAACAGTTTTCTGTCATTCCTTTCCCGTTTTACCCTTAAGAAAGCAGTTTTAATAGTTACTCCGAGCCAAAAATTAAAAAAGCTCTTAATGGAAAATTTTCGTGTTCCCCAGGATAAAATAAAGGTCATTATCAATGGAATTGATACAAAAAGATTTTCTCCAGGGGACTCCCCTGAAGAATCAAAAGAAAAATTAGGCCTTCCTGTAAATAAAAGAATAATTCTATTTGTGGGGGGAATCGTAAAGATTAAAGGGCTTGATTACATGGTCAGTGCAGCACAAAAAATAGTGAAAACCCATAAAGATTTGCTTTTTGTCCTCGTGGGAAAAGGGGAATATCAAAATAAATTATATGATGATATTGAAAAAAAGGGGTTGATCCCTTTTTTTCTTCTGGCAGGAGAAAAATCTACCGGTGAAATTCCCCTTTGGCTCAATGCCGCCCATATATTTCTTCTCCCCAGTTTAAATGAAGGGATGCCAAATTCCGTGCTTGAGGCATTATCATGCAAAGTGCCGGTTGTTGCCTCAAATGTGGGGGATATTCCACTGTATGTAAAAAACGGGATTAATGGTTTTTTAGTGTCCCCTGAAAATTCGGAAGACATCGCGGATAAGTTAGCCTTACTTCTTGATGACGAAAATGTATATAATAAAATCAAGGGAAACTCTTCTCTTATTACGCACGATTTCGATTCTAAAACTAAATCAAAAGAGATTGCAGAAATCTACAGGAAGCTGATTAAGGAACAGTTAAGAGTCAGGAATTAGGGGTTGTAAGTTGTGCGTAAAAGATACAAATGAGTATAAAAATTGAAATGAAGACAGATGAGCCGTCACATGTGTTTATTCTATTACAACATGACATGCGTAACCCCTGTCAGAAGAGTGTTTTCATCTGAAATAAAAATGGAGCCCACAACTATAGTAACCATATGTGTGGAATTTGCGGGAAAATAAATTTTAACTTAGAAGATAATGTAGACCCTTTTCTTATCCGGAGTATGGTTGAGATCATGCATCACCGAGGTCCGGACGCAAAGGGTTATCTCTTTATGTCTGGCAGGTCGAATCTTTCGCCTTTAGTTCTGTCGAAAATAAATAAAGATATCCTTTCTACCTGGCCAGCAGATAATTATTCCATAGGATTGGGACATTGCAGGTTGAGTATTATTGATATTTCTTCAGGCCATCAACCCATGTCAAATGAAAATAAAACCATCTGGATAGTATTCAACGGTGAAATATATAACTATAGAATACTAAGGAGGGAACTGATTCAGGCAGGACATACATTCAGGACAAACTCCGATACCGAAGTGATTTTACACGGCTATGAAGAATACGGACTTAAATTCGTGGACAGATTATCCGGAATGTTTGCTGTCGCCATCTGGGATAATAATCTTAAAAGACTTGTGCTTGCCAGAGATCGTTTCGGGGAAAAGCCTATATACTACAAAATTACAGATAGTTATTTTATCTTTGCTTCTGAATTAAAGGCAATCCTTAAAGAATCCCGTATAAAAAAGGAAATAGATCCGGACGCCCTTTACGACTTTTTTACATTACAATTCATCCCCGACCCTCATTCAATTGTGTCCGGTATCTTTAAACTTCCTCCTGGTTATATTGGAGTAATTGAAAATAAGAAGATTCAGCTTTCACCTTACTGGAAGATTGGATTCGGAAATCATGCCGGTAAAAAAGATAGAATCCCGATAAAAACTCTTGATAATCTTCTGACCCAGGCAGTCTCGTCAATGTTGGAAAGCGAGGTCCCTTTAGGTGCTTTTTTGAGCGGCGGAATTGACTCAAGCATTATTGTCGCCATGATGAGCAAGGTATACAGGCAGAAAATAAAAACTTTCTCCATAGGGTTTAAGGAAGAAAGTTATAATGAACTCATCCATGCAAGAGAAGTCGCAAAATATTTTAATACCGACCATCATGAATTTATAGTAGATTATAATATACAGGCGATTCTTCCAAAGATAGTATTTTATCTTGATGAACCCTTTGCCGATTCTTCCGCCATTCCGACCTATTATTTATCAAAACTTGCAAGGGAATATGTTACTGTTGCTATAACCGGAGATGGAAGTGATGAACTTCTGGCCGGTTATCGCCGTTATTCGGCTAAAAAGCTGCTGAAAATAATAAAATTTATTCCTGATACCCTTCTTAAAACCCTTGACTTTCTTCTTCCGCAAAAGGACTGTTATTATGGAAAAAGTAAAGCAAAGAGCATTAAGATGTTAATTGAATATAATAGATCCCAAAAAATTGGATATGTAAGCTGGCAGCCTCTCTTTACACCCGAATTTATTTTAGAACTTATACTGGAGGCAGAAGGGAAAAACAGAGGGGAAACATTAAACTTAAAAAGTTACTTTGAAGAATGTAAAAGCCTTGATCCAATTTCCCAAATGCTCTTTGTGGATCAGAAGACTTTCCTACCAGGGGATATTTTAACCAAGGTGGACAGGATGAGCATGGCCAATTCCCTTGAGACAAGAATTCCTTTTCTTTCTCCCCCTTTTGCTGAATTTATCAATTCCCTTCCTTTAGATTTAAAACTAAAAGGTTTCCATAAAAATAAATTTATCCTTAAAAAGTTTGCTGCAAAATATCTTCCTGATGAAATAATAAAAAGGAAAAAACAGGGTTTTGCCGTTCCAATCGGAACATGGTTAAAGAATGAACTCAAAGATTACACAAAGGATATCCTTCTTTCTAAGAAGTCAAAAGAAAGGGGAATTTTTAATGATGAAAAAATCTACAACTTAATATTTGAACACCAGAACTCTTTTAACGATCATGGAGCAAGGATCTGGTCATTAGGTAAGTGGGGCATCCATACTAATATGCCGGCCTGAACTACGCATGGCATCTTTAATATCTCCAGGTGCCAGCTCAATAGCTTTAGC
>JAXHUS010000289.1:0-2997 GCA_034189305.1 Thermodesulfobacteriota bacterium
AGGGTTAGATAATATGGTCTTTCCGGGAATTCAAGGGGGGCCTCTAATGCATGTCATTGCTGCAAAAGCAGTAGCCTTTAAAGAAGCTGAGGGCCAGGAATTCAGGTCATACCAGCATAAAGTAGTAGATAATGCAAGGATACTTGCAAGGGAAATAAAAAATCTGGGGTTTAAACTTATTACAGGGGGTACGGATACTCACCTTATTTTGGTAGATTTGAAGGATACCGGTTATACAGGAAGGGAGGTAGAAAGAGGATTGTATAAAGTCGGGATTACAGTAAATAAAAATTCTATTCCCTTTGATAAGAAAAAACCGGCAATTACAAGCGGGATAAGACTTGGCACTCCGGCAATAAGCACTCGTGGTATGGGAGAGAATGAAGTTATTCAGATTGCCAGATGGATTTTTGATACAATAAATAATATGAATAATGATAAAGTATTAAAGCATATAAAAGAAGAGGTAATTGAACTATGCCAGAAATTCCCGATAAGTTGTTAATGATAGAAAACAAACAAAAGAGAGGCCGTCCAAGCTGGCAGGAGTATTTCATCTCAATTACTAAGCTTGTAGCAGAGAGATCGACCTGTATACGAAGACAGGTTGGGGCAATTTTGATTAAAGACAGAAGAGTTCTTGCTACAGGTTACAACGGAGCTCCAAGCGGGCTTTCCCATTGTAGTGAAGTAGGATGCTTACGAGAAAAAGAAAACATTCCCTCAGGAGAAAAGCATGAATTGTGTAGAGGCCTTCATGCCGAACAAAATACTATTATTCAGGCTGCATTCCATGGGGTAAGTGTCAGGAATGGTATTATTTATACCACTAATATGCCATGTGCCATCTGTTTAAAAATGATTTTAAATGCCGGAATTAAAAGAGTATATTATCTTGACGGATACCCTGACAAACTTTCAAAGTCCATAATAAAAGAATCGGGTCTTGAAGTAATTAAAATAGAATAGAATGTCTTTTATGGTAATTACCTGGGTAACCTGTGGACATATAAATACCAGGATCAGTGATCGGTGTGGGTTTCCTGACACTGACTACTGCAATATCCGTTTAGGGTTTAAAAATCAGAATTCAGGATTTTTTATTTTATTGAGTATGTTTTTTTATGGATAAAAAGTGTTTTAAGGGTAAAATAGTTTCAGGGAAAAAGGAGGCAGGTTTTTTCGTAAGCCTGGATTGGGTGGTAGAACAGTGTAAAGCCAGATTCAATTTTACACCTTTTTTTGGTACTCTTAATTTAAAGGTGGAAGACGAGGATATACCTTATGTTGTAGAATTAAAGAAAAGGGCATTCCCGGGCCTGGTCCCTCCGGATCCCCAGTTCTGTGAAGCAAAGACACTTAAAGCACAAATAGGAGATATAAAAGGGATACTTGTCTTCCCTGAAGAAGAAGTAAACATACATGGTAATAATATTCTTGAGGTTATTGCCCCTGTTAAGATTAAAGATGAATTAGATTTAAAAGATGGGGACGGAGTGGAAGTTATTATAAAAGAATCTTTCTAACAGTTTATACCGGGTTGCATTCATCTTTACCACCTATAGACTGCTAAACTTCAATGCAAAATTACAATAATTTTCGGATATGCTTGTTATAATTGACTATGGAATGGGTAACTTAAGGAGTGTTCAAAAAGGTCTGGAACAGGTGGGATTTAATGCCAGACTTACTAATAGTCCTGAAATTGTAAGGGATGCCACAGGGATCATCTTACCAGGAGTTGGAGCCTTTGGTGATTGTATAAAAAGCCTTAAAAAATTAGGGCTCTTTTCCATTCTAAGGGAATCAATTAATAGAAACATTCCATACCTCGGAATATGTCTTGGGTATCAAATTCTTTTTGAAGAAAGTGAAGAATTTGGGAAAAATTCCGGTCTTGGGATCTTTAGAGGTAAGGTAGTTCGGTTTCCAAAAGACCTTGGTCTAAAAATTCCTCATATGGGATGGAACAGAGTGTGCATGAAAAAAGATAATTTCTTATTTCAGGGAATACCCAAAGACTCTTATTTCTATTTTGTACATTCTTATTATCCGATTCCGGAAGACAAAAAACTTGAAACAGGAACCACAGAATACGGGATTGAATTTAAATCCTGTGTCTTTCGCGGGAATCTTTTTGCCTGCCAGTTTCATCCGGAAAAAAGTCAGGATTTGGGGTTAAAGTTGCTCTATAATTTTGGAAAGTTGGTCTCAAGAAAATCTTAAAGGTTAAAAATGCTTATTATTCCTGCCATAGATATCAAATCCGGGGAATGTGTTAGATTATGCCAGGGAAAGATGAATAATGTTACCGTCTTTTCAAAAAATCCAAAAGAGATGGCTCTAAAGTGGGAGAGGGTTGGGGCAAAATTTCTTCATCTTGTAGATTTGGATGGAGCGATATCAGGGTTTCCTGAAAATTTTTTCTGCATAAAAGATATAGTGGAAAATATTAACATCCCCTGTGAAATAGGTGGGGGTATAAGAGATTTGGAAACGATTGAAAAGTATATAGCTTCAGGGGCAAACAGGGTTATTTTAGGAACTGTGGCTTTTAGTAACCCTGATTTTATTAGAGAAGCCTGTAAAAAATTTCCCGGGCAAATTGTAGTTGGAATTGATGCTGAATATGGTAAGGTAAGTATAAAAGGCTGGACTGCAACAGTAAACAAAACTCCCCGGGAAATGGCAAAAGTATTTGCGGATATGAAGGTGTCTGCAATAATCTATACAGACATTGAAAGGGATGGTATGCTGACCGGCCCCAATGTTGAAGCAACAAAAAGACTGGCTTTAAGCACTAATATTCCAGTAATTGCCTCGGGAGGGGTTTCAAGTCTTGAAGATATTAAAAGATTAAAATCTTTAAAACCTTATGGTGTAATAGGGCTTATTATTGGTATGTATGCTCGCGGAGATGTAAATTTTCATCTTTTTGAAGAAAAATATTACTCTTCCGAATATTTTAATTACAAAAAAATCGACAAAGAAGGTTAT
>JAXHUS010000029.1:0-6445 GCA_034189305.1 Thermodesulfobacteriota bacterium
AGGGAAATTATAGCTTTTGAACCGGCAGAACGTGTATTTGAAATAACATTGTATTCGTGGATTCCGGTAGGAGACCTTGAAGTTCCTCTGGGATTTTTGGTGGATCCCCTTTCAGTGGTTATGATGCTTACAGTAAGCTTTGTGGGATTCCTTATTCATGTTTATTCCATTGGTTATATGCATGATGACGAGGGCTTTACCCGTTATTTTGCATATTTAAATCTTTTTGTATTCTTTATGCTTCTTCTGGTCTCTGCCAACAGCTTTCTCCTTATGTTTGTCGGCTGGGAAGGTGTAGGGCTTTGCTCTTATCTTTTAATAGGTTTCTGGTACAGAAGAAAATCGCCGGCAGATGCGGGAAAAAAGGCTTTTATTGTAAACAGAATCGGGGATTACGGATTTATTCTTGCCATGCTTTTAATTTTTGTCAATTTTAACACCTTAAACTTTATCCCCGTATTTGAACATGCAGGAACCTTCCATACAGGAAGCATTATTATTATAGCAATAACCCTGCTTTTATTTCTTGGTGCATGCGGCAAATCGGCACAAATTCCACTCTATGTGTGGCTGCCGGATGCAATGGAAGGCCCAACCCCTGTCAGTGCCTTAATTCATGCAGCAACAATGGTTACGGCAGGAGTATATATGGTTGCCAGGTGTGCGGTTCTTTTTAGCCTTGCGCCCATATCTCTTTTAGTTGTTGCTATAATTGGAGGTCTGACAGCCATATTTTCTGCAAGCATTGCCGTAACACAGAATGATATTAAAAGAGTTCTTGCGTATTCAACGGTAAGCCAGCTGGGATATATGTTTTTAGCCTGTGGATGTGGTGCATATGCGGCAGGCATATTCCATCTTATGACCCATGCATTTTTTAAGGCGCTTTTGTTTATGGGTGCAGGAAGTGTAATGCATGCCCTTGGGGGGGAGCTTAATATACAGAAGATGGGGGCATTAAGAAAGTATATGCCCCGAACCCACTGGACATTTATTATGGGCACCCTTGCCCTTTGTGGAATTGCACCCTTTGCCGGATTTTTCAGTAAAGATGAAATTCTATTTAATGCCCTTGTAAACAGGGGGATAATTTTCTGGGGTGTGGGGGCGGCAGCGGCTTTCCTTACTTCATTTTATATGTTCAGGCTGGTCTTTCTTACTTTTTATGGCAAGTCAAGGATGGACGAAGAAGTTGAACACCATGCCCATGAGTCTCCCAATGTAATGACGGTTCCTTTAATGATTCTTGCTTTCTTTTCTTTAGTTATAGGATGGGTGGGCATGCCTTTAATAAAAGGGGATAACATATTCAATTCCTTTCATAGGTTTTTAGACCCTGTTTTTTCAGGAGCAAAAGTCACAGAACATGTTGATCTGGTTGCTCTTGCCCATGCAAGTGAGGAAGTGGCCCACAATGCAGCCCATCACCATTCCGCAGGACTGGAAATAGCAATGATGTTAGTATCCGTCCTTATAGCAGTTGCTGGAATACTAACTGCCTATTTTATATATCTTAAGTCGCCAGGCATGGATAAAAAGTTGGGAGAAAATTGTAAAGAGGCATACACATGGAGTTACAACAAGTTTTTTGTAGATGAATTTTACTTTGCCTTTATCGTTTACCCTATACGGGATATATCTTTATTTTTGTGGAAAATAGTTGATAGTTTAATAGTTGATGGGGTTGTTAACGGCGCAGGATTTTTAGTAAGGGGAATAAGCGGTATATTGAGAAAAATTCAGACTGGATTTATACAGAACTATGCCCTTTCAATTTTATTTGGAGTTGTTTTAATAATACTTTATTGTCTTTTTTGATAAGGAGATCTGGATAAAAATGGAATATGCCGAAATTCCCTATATTTCTATTGTACTTTTCCTGCCTTTAATAGGAATGCTTTTGCTGGTCGTCCTTCCCAGGGAAGAGAAAAATCTGTTAAAATGGACAACCCTTATAATTAGCCTTCTGGGTTTTTTTATCTCCCTCCCATTATATTTTAAGTTTAATCCGCAAAATCCGGATTTCCAGTTTATTGAGCATGTTCCATGGATAAAAGCGTATAATATTAGCTATTATGTAGGCATTGACGGTTTCAGCATATTACTTGTTATGTTAACGACCTTTCTTTTGCCTATTTCAGTTGTTGCCTGCTGGAAAGATATTCAGGATAAAGTAAAGGAGTTTATGATCTGCCTCCTTTTTTTGGAGATGGGTATGCTCGGGGTTTTCGTATCTTTAGACCTGTTCCTGTTTTATGTTTTCTGGGAGGTAATGCTAATACCAATGTATCTTTTGATTGGTGTATGGGGTTCCCCGGCCAGAAGAGTTTATGCGGCTATAAAGTTCTTTTTGTTTACAATGTTTGGAAGCCTGCTCATGCTCATCGGAATCATATATCTTTGTGTAGTAATACCGGACAAAATAACTTTCAGTATCCCGGATTTATATAACAATGTATTCATTTCCCTGGGTACGCAAAAAGTACTTTTTCTTGCATTTTTTATAGCCTTTGCAATTAAGGTTCCTATGTTCCCCTTTCATACATGGCTGCCTGACGCGCACACAGAGGCACCCACAGTTGGAAGCGTGCTTTTAGCGGCCGTGCTTTTAAAAATGGGCACATATGGATTTGTGCGATTTAATCTGCCGTTATTTCCTGAAGCATCCCAATATTTTGCCCTGCTTATTTGTATATTAGCCATTATCGGCATTATATATGGGGCCCTTGTGTGTATAGTTCAGGTAGATTTAAAAAGATTGGTTGCATTCTCAAGCGTAAGCCATTTAGGCTTTGTAATGCTCGGTCTTTTTGCTCTAAATATCCATGGTATATCCGGAGGAATGATACAGATGATAAATCATGGATTGTCAACGGGGGCATTATTTTTGATTGTAGGAATGATTTATGAGAGAAGGCACACCCGGCTCATATCGGAATTCGGCGGTCTGTCTAAAGTAATGCCTGTGTTTGCAACATTTTTTATGATAGTGACACTTTCATCCATCGGGCTCCCCGGCTTAAATGGTTTTATCGGTGAATTTCTAGTTTTGGTGGGAGCCTTTAAGGCAAACTATTTATATGCTGTTTTTGCGGGAACAGGAGTTATTTTTGCGGCGGTGTATATGTTATGGATGTTTCAGCGGGTGATGTTTGGGGAGGTCACCAATCCAAAGAACGAAAAATTAAAAGATCTTTCTATAAGAGAGATAGGCGTTCTTTTGCCTATTTTGCTTTTTATTGTATGGATCGGAGTTTATCCCAAACCCTTTCTAAAGAAAATGGAACCATCAATAATACACTTATTAAATCGTGTAAATAAAGAGTCGGTAGAAAAGAAAAAGCAAATAATACTGGTAAAGAAGGAGAAAGGATATGAATTTGAATCTACCTCCCGTTAATCTGGGAAGTATTGGAGCGGAAATTATTCTTGCAATCGCCGCTTCAATAATATTGATTTCGGGGGTATTTTTCCCTAAAGCAAAGAAAGAAATCTTTGGAATAATGGGGCTTTTTGGTATAGTTTTTGCCTTTATATATAATTTTTATTATTGGGGAAAGCCGGCTCAGATTGTTTTTTCCGGCATGCTAATCGTTGATAAACTGGGTATCTTTATTTCATCGGTGTTTCTTTTGGCCGCTTTTATAACCATCCTTTTATCCTTTTCTTATTTAAAAATAGAAAAGATTAATCACTTTGAATATTATGTTCTGATTATATTATCAGTAATAGGAATGATATTGATGGTAAAATCCCAGGACCTGATAATGCTTTTTTTAGGTCTTGAGACTTTATCCCTTTCAATTTACGTTCTTGCAGGATTTTTACGCGACGACCCTAAATCAAATGAAGCATCGCTTAAGTATTTCTTGTTGGGAGCCTTTTCCAGCGCTTTTTTTCTTTATGGAATTGCTTTAACCTATGGGGCCTGTGGTACAATAAAGCTTGACTTAATAGCAGAGCAAATTGCACAGGCGGGTTTATTGCATGATAAATTTATGTTGATGGGATTGAGTTTGTTATTGGTCGGATTTGCCTTTAAGGTTGCCCTTGTTCCTTTTCATATGTGGGTTCCTGATGTTTATGAAGGCGCCCCTATTCCGATTACAGCTTTTATGTCTGTTGCGCCTAAGGCAGCAGGATTTGTAGCTCTTTTACGTGTTGTTGTATTTGCCCTTTCTGAAATGCAAATGGAATGGGGACCGATATTCTGGGTTCTTTCTGTCCTTACCATGACAATTGGAAATATTATAGCCATAAGTCAGACCAGCATCATTCGAATGCTTGCATATTCGTCTATTGCCCATGCCGGATATATACTGATAGGCCTTACCGCAGCCAATGAAATAGGAAATGCAGGGGTTCTCTATTATCTTCTTGCATACACATTTATGAATCTGGGCGCCTTTGGCGTGGTTATTGTTATTGCCGAGAAGGGAAAGGGCAGAACAAACATCGAAGATTATTCGGGAATGGCCGGTAGTTATCCATTGCTTGCCGTGACAATGGCCATTTTTATGTTTTCCCTTGCCGGGATTCCGCCGTTCGCAGGTTTCTTCGGCAAATTTTACGTATTTTCAGGGGCAATTAAGGCTGGATACATCTGGCTTGCAATTATAGGTGTGTTTAATAGTCTCATATCCGTTTATTTTTATCTCAGAGTAACTGTAATGATGTATATGAAGGATCCTGCCCAGGAATTCGGCCCTGTTAATTTTGCTCCGGGAATAATAATTGCCTTGATTTTGACGGTGTTTTTTACCCTGGAAATGGGAATCGTCCCTTCCTGTTATATAGAAATAGCCAAAGAATCTATAATGTTATTGATGTGAAGCGCCGTAATTCGTGGACATAACGGAATATAGCGTACTTGACATTAATGGGATTATCGAAGGAGTTTCTTTTGCAAAAGGGCCTCCTTACAGATTCTCTACGTTTGGCCTTATTGATCGCCAGTTACAAGACCGCGGTTTACATTATAACTGTTTAATAAGTATAATGACGTTTACCACTCTGTCATTCCGGCGGAAGCCGGAATCCAGTCAGAACGATCTGGATAATGGCCATTTTAGTTCATGTCCATAGGTCGACTACTGGATGCCGGATCAAGTCCGGCATGACAGTGGCCAGAATTTGCTGTCGACGGTAATTGTCGTTGTAAGGGTAAGAAGCTGCGGAATGTTAGAACTTACTTGCGCAAACTGCTTTCGATAGTAGCTCGTTGCGACATGGTAGCAGGACTACCAGCGTGTAAATTGATTTTTCTCGATGCTTATAATAGATTTCTTTTCTACCCCCAGGATGAACAAGTATTAATTTCTCCCCACGAATTCGAGCTTTACATATTACAGGTTTAGATAAACCCAATCAAATGTTAACCCAAATTTATGAAGGAGTAGAGAAAAAAACAAAAAAGTTTCCCCAGTTAAAAAAAATTTAATTACCACTTCCCTTTTTTTCTATCCCTTCATTATCTTTACCGTCATCTAGAATTATGAATATTATTTTTGGGGAATGCCCCGGTGGATTTATATGTATTGACAAAAAAAGATATTTATTATGAAATTAGTCTATAAATCCAAAAACAGCAAAATTATGAATTATTTTAGTTAAATATATTTAGGAACTCGCAGGAAGAGGTTTTTTGTGTTCAAAAAGCAGGAAAAAATTGTCAAATTCTAAAAATCAAATCCCAAATGCCATTCAAAATCCAGAGGATAAAACAGGTGAAGAGAATTTTTGTTTTATTTTTAGAGTTCAGGAATTTTTTTTAAAAAAGGCAAAGGATTATTATATAGAGCTGGCCTTTGTTTATGGTTCCCGTACCACAAATCATGCAAGGGAGGAATCAGATCTGGACATAGCGATACTGTTTTCATCATCCCTTACTGATGATGAAATCTTTTCTACAATAACAGACCTTTCTTTAAAACTTTCAGAACTTCTGGAAGTAGAAGTAAATATTATTCCCCTTTATGAATATTTTCCCAAGCCAATGTTATATTATAATGTGGTTGTAGCGGGAATTCCTGTTTACATAAGTGATTTCAATAAATATGTTGATTTTAAGCTTATGGCTCTTCATCAAATGGAAGATTTTACAATTTTTGGTTTAAAATGGCAAATTGAGCTTGCCAGAAAAAATCTGGAGGCATTAAAGAATGACTGAATATAAGTATGCCAGGGGCCGAATAGCAGAATCCCTGCAATTCATTTCGGAAGAAATGAAGGAATTCAGAGAAGATTATGAAAATAAAACCTGGCAGGACTATAAAAGTGATAAAAAACTTCAAAAATTAATGGATCGAACGGTCGAGAACATATTAACTGCACTGATTGAGGTAAGTGGAACAGTGCTAATAGATGAAGGGATTTCAACAATAAGCTACAGAGATGTATTAAGGGAGATAGCTAAATTATTTAAATTTTCAGAAAAAGATCAAGA
>JAXHUS010000290.1:0-5624 GCA_034189305.1 Thermodesulfobacteriota bacterium
GGGAACTGGACAGGACACCGGAGCCGGTATAAGGAATCTTCAGCATTTCCAGGACGCCCTGAATTGTTCCATCCTCCCCGTACTTTCCGTGTAACGCAATGAATGCAACTTCAATTTTTTTCTCTGAAAGCTCTTTGGGGATTGAATTCCCAACATACACCCCTGTTGCTTTATAACCTTTTTGTTTTAAAGCATTAAGAACAGCTTCCCCAGTTATTAAAGAAATTTCCTTTTCCGAGGAAATCCCTCCCATAAGCACTCCGATTTTTTTTCTTTTTAATTCAGTAGGGCAGAACAAAACCACTTTCTCCAAGAAATTTAATTTCAGGTTCAAGTATAATGCCGGTTCTGGAAAAGACCGTATCTTTAATAGTTTTTATTAAATAAAGAACGTCATCTGCTTTTGCAGATCCCATATTTTCAATAAAATTTCCATGTTTTTTTGAAATTTTAGCATCACCTTTTTGCATCCCTTTCACCCCAACCTTTTCTATTATTTTCCCTGCGCTTCCCCCAGCCGGATTCTTAAAGATACAGCCGGCGCCTGGTAAATTTATTGGCTGGCTTCTTCTCCTTTTTAATAAATTATCTTTTATCCCGGCCTTTATTTTTTCTTTATCCCCTTCATTCACTAAAAGCTTTGCATTAAGTATAATGCTTCCATCTTTTATATCCAGATTACGGTATGAAAATCTCAAATTGTCACGATCTATTTCACGAGTTGAAGTATTTATCTCCATTAAGGTTAAAGATAAAATAATGTCTTTTATTTCCATACCCTGGCTTCCGGCATTCATAAAAAGGGCTCCTCCCAATGTTCCGGGTATCCCGGCTAAAAATTCAAAGCCGGAGAAGCTTTTATCTACAGTATATTCAAGAAGCCTGCTTAAGGTCACCCCTGCCTGTGCATAAATACTAGTCTTTTGATTAATAGAACGGGAAAGGCTAATATTATTGAGTTTGGAAAGATTTATTATCACCGCCCGAATCCTTTCACTCAACACTAAAATGTTGCTTCCGCCTCCCCAGATGCAATAGGGAACGCCTTTTTCAGAACAAATGTTCAGCAAGTATTTAATTTCGGATATACTTCTGGGAAAAACCATAAAATCAGCATGACCACCAATTTTATATGTGGTATAAAGGGCAAGGGGTTGATCAAAAAATACCCTTTCTTTAAAAATCTTTTTTAGCTCCGTTTTAAAACTGTTTTCCATTTTTTGATAGTGTCCGTTATCTAATGTCCGTGGTGTGTGGTATTAATTTTTCTATTTTTTCAACGGACAACTGACAACAATCAACTGACATTCCTATCTTTTTTTTTAAGGTTCTTTAAAATTTGCTCCCCTGTCTCATAAATATTACCTGCTCCCATGGTAATTACCATATCCCCGGGTTTTAGTTTTTCAGATAAAAAGTCCGGTATGTCTTCTTTTTTTGCAATATACACAATATTCTTATGTCCCTTTTTCTTAATTGCCTGACAGAGTATTTCTGCATTAATACCCGGTATTTTTTGCTCTCCGGCTGGATATATATCGGTCAGGATCAGGTGATCTGCATGATTAAAGGAGTTTGGAAACTGATTAAATAGATACTTTGTTCTTGTATAACGATGGGGTTGGAAAATCACATGGATTTCTCCTTTTTTTAATTCCCTTGCAGCTTCAAGGGTTGCTTTGATTTCTGTAGGATGATGAGCATAATCATCTATAAAAAGAACTTTCTTTCCCCTGCCCTTTATCTGGAACCGCCTTTCCACACCGGAAAAGTTCTCAAGACCTTCTTTTATAATTTTAAAATCAATATCAAATTCAACGGCCACGCATATAGAAGCCAGAGCATTATAGATATTATGGATTCCCGGTAGTTTCATGTTTATTTTACCCAGATTCTTTCCATTCCAGATTACATTAAAAGATATCTTTATCCCTTGCTGGCGGATATTTATGGCCTTCAGTGTTGCATTATTACTCAAACCGTAGGTTATGAATCTTTTTTCAATGGCCGGTATTAAGTCCCTGATATTTTTATCGTCATGACAGATAATGGAAAGACCATAGAAAGGGATTTTGTTTATAAAGTTGATAAAGCTTTCCCTTATCCTTTTTAAATTTTTATAAAAATCTAAATGTTCCAGGTCAATATTTGTTACAACGGCAATTGTTGGAGATAATTTTAAAAATGAACCATCACTTTCATCCGCTTCCGCAATGAGAAGATCTCCTTTTCCCAGCTTTGCAGTGCTTCCGAAAACATTTAATTTTCCACCTATAACCACTGTTGGGTCAAGGTCTGCAAGGGTTAATATGGTTGCAATAAGGGATGTGGTAGTGGTTTTACCATGGGCCCCGGCGACGGCGACTCCATATTTCATTCGCATAAGTTCCGCAAGCATCTCTGCCCTCGGAATTACCGGGATCTTTCTTTTTTTTGCCGCTGCAATTTCAGGATTATCATCTTTAATTGCAGTAGAAATTACAAGAACATCCGCATCTTCCCCATTGCTTTCATTATGAGTAAATTTTATCTTTGCCCCCAGACCGGCGAGCCTTGAGGTAATGTTTGTTTTCTTCATATCAGAACCGCTCACCCTGTAACCCAGATTCAAAAGGACTTCCGCAATTCCGCTCATTCCTATGCCCCCTATTCCTACCATATGGATATTTTTTACTTTGCGATACATACTCTTTTCAATTAAATAAATCCAGTTAACAAAATCCAAATGCCATGTGAAATGTTAATGACTGAACAATATATCGTAGCGTACAAGGTGCAAGGTACATGGTTAAAGGTTCAATCCGTAAACCTTACACCTTGTACCTTATACCACATTTTCAATATTCCTCTGTCATTTCCCCCTTTGCCATTTTTTATCATTAATATTAATTGATACTTTCATTACCAGCCAATCTATAGCATTCATCAACTATAACCCTTGCAGCATGAGGGTTTGATAATTTTTTTGCATTTTTCCCCATGACATTTAATTTTTCAGGGTTTAGAAAAAATTTTTTAATTATAGTTCCAAGCCTTTTTCCTGTTAACTCCTTTTCCAATAAAACTTCGGCTGCCCCGTTTTCAGAAAGCACCCTTGCGTTATGTTCCTGATGATTATAAGCTGCAAAGGGAAAGGGAATAAGAATTGAGGCCTTTCCCCAGACCATAATTTCCGATATGCTTCCTGCCCCTGCACGAGAGATTATCAGATTTGAACGTTTCAAAACTGTTGCCATATCCTCTATGAATGCTTCTACCTTTGCCTCAATTCCGGCATTTTTATATGCCTTTTCCATTATTATCCTGTCGTGTTCCCCGCTTTGATGGATAATCCTTATCTTATCCTTTACTTCCATCAGTTCCTTTAAAGCGTCAAGCATTGCAGTATTAATGTTATGTGCGCCCTGGCTTCCGCCAAGCATTAAAATAGTAAATTTTTTCGTATCCTGGACACAATTTTCAGGTAAAAGTGCGCTGCGAACGGGATTGCCGGTAATTAACGTTTTTCTTTGAGAAAAGAAGGAAGCCGCCTGATAAAAACCAATAAAAATCTTTTTTACAAATGGAGCCAAAAATCTGTTTGTAAGGCCGGGGATGGTATTTTGTTCATGGATGGCTGTTTTTATTCCAGAAAAAAAAGCTGCGATTACCATAGGTGCTGATGCATACCCCCCGATCCCCAGAACAAGATCAGGGCGATATTTTTTTAAAATTCTTATTCCTTTAATTATCCCTTTTGGAATTTCATATAAAGAAGACAATTTATATATAATGCTTTTACCCTTAAATTTTTTCCCTGGCAGTGTCATAAGGGTATATCCGTATAACGGCACAATTTTTACCTCCATTCCATTTGGTGTTCCCACAAAAATCACCTGATTTTCCCTGTCTTTTTTTTTAAGCTCTTCTGCAATGGCAATTCCTGTAAAGATATGACCACCTGTTCCACCGCCTGAAATAATAATTTTCACTTATCTATTTTTTCCCTTGAGAAGATACATTAAAAAGAATCCCTATTCCAATTATATGAAACATTAATGATGTTCCTCCGTAACTTATAAAAGGTAAAGTAAGTCCTTTCGTAGGCAAAACCCCCATACCGACCCCCATATTAATAATAGACTGAATAACAATTAATGTCGTTATTCCTAATGCAAGGTAACAGCCAAAATAGTCCCGTGCCCTGATAGAAATTCTAAAACCGCAAATTATAAAAAGTATGAAGATTGCAATAAGCCCTAAAACTCCGACAAGCCCCAGTTCTTCCCCTAATATTGAGAAGATAAAGTCGGTATGACATTCGGGCAAATAAAATAATTTCAGTTTACTATTGCCAAGACCAGCTCCCCATATTCCCCCGGCACCAAGGGCGGTAAGGGATTGAATGATATGAAAGCCGCTTCCCGTAGGGTCTTCCCACGGGTTCAGATATGCAAACAGCCTTTTTATTCTATAGGGTTCCATGACCATAAAATATAGAAGGGGAGGGAGGCTAATGGTAAAGAGCAGGATTTGATGGGTAATTCTTGTTCCTGATATATAAAGATAAATAAAAAGCAGAAAAAATAGTATTAAAATATTTCCAAAATCAGGTTGAAGGTACAATAAAAAGGCAAGCAGACCTGTTATAATAACATGTGGTAAAATTCCTATGGAAAAATTTTTTAGTTTGTTATGTTTCTTGGCAAGGGAATAGGATAGGTATATAATTAAACTTAATTTACAAAATTCAACGGGCTGAAAAGATATAGGTCCGAATCGAAACCAGCGGGTGGCGCCGCCAATTTTTACCCCATAGAAAAGTACAAAAATAAGACATAATATATTGAGAGTTAAGATTATATATACTGTTTTTTGATAAAATTGATAACGAATTCTCATAAACAGCATCAGAATTAATAAACTGAGCAGGACAAAGGTCACATGTTTCTTGAAAAAAAAGTAGCCGTCATTATACCTTTTTAAGGCTAAAATATAACTCGAACTGTAAACCAGTACAATTCCTAATCCGACCAGAGATAGGACTGTAAAAATCATCAGTTTGTCGTATATATCCTTTTCCTTCATGTCTAAAAAGTTAATGAGTTAAAGAGTTGAAAGTTGATGAGTTAAAATTTATTTTCCAGATGACTTAACTCCTGAACTTCCTGACTCCTTAATTATGTTTTAGTTCCCGAATGATTTTTTTAAAACAGTTTCCCCTGTGTTCATAATTTTTAAACATGTCAAAGCTGGCACAGCCGGGTGAAAATAAAACTATATCAAAAGGCTGCGACCTTAAAAAAGCAGATTGAACGGCCTCTTCCAGACTGTCGACCATCTGGGTATCCGTCTCCTCTTTCAGTTCAGAATTAATAAGGTTTTTTGCTTCGCCGAATAGAATCAAAAATTTTACTTTTTCCCGAATTAAAGGTTTTAGTAAGGCAAAATTCCCTCCTTTATCCCTCCCCCCGGCAATTAGAATAATATTTTTGTTAAAACTCTGTATAGACCTTTTCAGTGAGTCTACGTTTGTGGCCTTTGAATCATTATAAAACCTTATAGAGCCGATTTTTTTAACAAATTCCAGACGATGGGGCAATCCTTCAAAGCTATTTAATGTGTTCTGAATAGCTTCTTCAGGG
>JAXHUS010000291.1:0-7143 GCA_034189305.1 Thermodesulfobacteriota bacterium
CAAAAATTATAATGTAATGGTAACGGTTCACGGTTTACAGTTATCGGTTCACGGATGGAAAAAACAGAAGGTAGAGGAGAATTATTGGTTTCTCTTTTGAAGATTTAGAAGTTTTAAAAAATCCAAGACGCTTAAATCTTTGCATACTTTATTGAAAAAAGTGTGAAATGTGAACCGACAACCGTGAACGGTTACATGTAATGTAATTACCTGAAATCTTCTTATAATATTACCAATAAAAACATGCCTATAGACTTACATATACACTCAAAAGACGGATCAGACGGAATGCTGCATGTTAAAGAAATTTTTAAGATGGCATATTTAAAAAAGATAGACTTATTATCCATTACCGACCATGATTCAGTAATCGCGCAGGAAGAGTCATGGGAGCTTGCTTTGAAATACGGGATTAGATATATTACAGGTGTTGAACTTAATATAACTATCTCCCATCCGAAATATAATCAAGGTAAGGAAATATCTTTAGACTTTCTCGGTTATAATTTTTCTATTAATGATAAACCATTAAAAGAAAGGCTGACATTTATTCGAAATTATAGAAAAAAAAGGGCCGGGAAAATTTTAGAGAACATAAATCATGAACTTTATAAAGAGGGAATTGAAGGAATTAGTGATAAAGATTTGCTGGGTATAAAATCCGACGAAGGTTCTTTAGGAAGACCGCATATTGCACAGATTCTTATAAAAAAACATATTGTAAAGGACAGGGCTGAAGCATTTGATAAATATCTGACAAAATGTAACGAGCCAAAATACAAGCTTTCCTTAGAGGAGGCGGCATCATTAATCCACAGGGCAGGAGGGAAAATTATTCTTGCCCATCCCAATGATCCAAGGGGTACATCCCTGAAAAAATTTACCGATTCCTTATACATGCAGTCCGAAATCGTATATGACATAATAATCAATTTTATAGACGGCATAGAATGCTGGCATTCCCGCCATGATCCCGAAACAGTAAAATTTTACCTTGAATTTGCAAAAAAGAATAATCTTATGGTAACGGGAGGAAGCGACTGCCATCAGAACCCAATTATAATGGGTACCATAGATATTCCGGATTTTGTCGGCAGGCAGTTTGAAAAATGGATGTTATAATCGGTGCAGGAATTTCCGGTCTAAGTTATGCTGCTTTTTTGCCCCATAAAAACTATTTGATCCTGGAGGCTGCCCCATCCCCCGGCGGATATTGTAAAACCACATTTAAAGACGGATTCGTCTGGGATTATTCCGGACATTTCTTCCATTTTCAGGATGAAGAAATTAAAAGATTTGTAACCTCCCCAATGGATAAAAAAAATTTATTAAATGTAAAAAGAAGAGCCCAAATTTACTATAAAAATAACTATATCGATTTTCCTTTTCAAAAAAATATCCATCAATTGGCAAAAGAAGAGTTTATAGATTGCCTGTATGGTTTATATTTTAGAGGAAAAAAGAGCCCGGGCAATTTTAAGGAGATGCTTAACCTTAGATATGGTGATGCTATTTGCAAAAAATTCCTTTATCCTTATAATGAAAAGATTTATAAAGACAGCCTTGCCCTTTTGGATGTTAATGCAATGGGACGGTTTTTCCCCCATGCGGATATGGAAGAAATTGTAAGGAACTTTAAAATAAAAGACGATTATACCTATAATTCTTTTTTCCTTTATCCTTCCGGAGGAGCTTTTGAATACATAAAATCCATCCTTACAAGAGTTTTGCATGACAGAATCTTTTTAAATGAAAAAGCCGTTGAAGTTAACCTGAAAAATAAGACCCTCAGAACATCTTTAAGGACAATACAATATGATAACCTGATATCAACCGTCCCTTTTTTTCAACTGCTCACAATGTTAAAAATTGATTTTAACGAAAGCCTTTATAATTACAGTAAGGTTCTGGTTTTGAATATGGGATTTGATAAAAAGGGCTCTTCCCGTAACCACTGGGTCTATTTCCCTGATAGGGAATATTGTTTTTACAGGGTAGGCTATTACGATAACATTTTAAATGCTGACAGAATGAGCCTTTATGTCGAATTGAGCTTTATGAGGAAAGAGAAGATTGATATTGTAAAAATGAGAGAATATGTCCTTTCAGAGTTAAAAAAAACAGAAATTATAAAAGATCAGAAGCTTATTTCATGGCAGGCTTTAATTATGGATCCGGCTTATGTTTATATTGAAGCGCAATCCCAGAAGGACGTTAAAGAAAAAAGGGAATATCTAAGTAAAAAAAATATTTATACCCTGGGCCGATATGGTAGATGGAAATATTGTTCTATCGAAGACAATATTAAAGATGCCGGAGAACTGGCCATGAGACTTAATTCAGTCTGAACAGGATTTACTTTTTTATATCTTTGTTATAAGCGTTGAAGGAAAAGAATCGCTGCGTGCTTACGCCTGAGGCCTGGTACTTTATCTACTTTGATGTCTAATTTAGAAAATAGTATTTACTTCTTGCCTGGTACAATATAAATTTGTAATTTATAATTAATATTTAATTTATATTCCGTTGATGAGAAAATTTCCATAGTGGTAAAAAATAACTATTTTGAGAAGTTGTCTAAAATGCAAAAGAATAGAAAAGGTCAAGTGGAAGATGAGATAAGTAGAGCTATAATAAAATTTGAGAGAGAACACATGGGTAGAGGTCCTAAAGAAGTGAAGACCTGTATTATGGGGGATATAATTTTTATAAGACTTAAGGGGGTATTGACACCTGCTGAACAACAGTTGGCCAAAAATGAAGGGGGTATAGAATTAATTAAAAAGGTTAGGGCCAATCTTATAGAGAACTCAAAGTCATTTTTGGAGCAAATTATCAGTAAAATAACTAAGAACGAGTTGATCAGCATGCATACCGATATCAGCACTGTAACAGGCGAGAGAGTTATCCTGTTTATACTGCCTGAGAATTTTGAAGAAAAATTTAAATAGCTCAAATTAATTTTTTCTTGGCATTTCTATATTATGTAATGTAAAATATAGCTAACTGGTAGACAAGATAAAGGACATCTCGCTGAGAGGTCAGTTATAAGGTAAGCCAGCATGTAATCCTTTGAAAAGGATTGATGCTGGCTTTTTTTGTTTTTTGATTAAAAACATAAGATTGATTCGAATAGAAATGAGAAAAGATGCCTTAAGAAGGGGTGAAAATGCATAGAAATTGGGATACAGTGTCAACCAGAATTTCTCATGTGGTAAGTCAATTCTTCAAAAGTAGATTCAACCCAGAACCCACTGAAATTCGGATGATACTTCAGAATGAGATGGTCATTCTCAGGATCAAAGGGATTATCAGCAAAGCAGAAACAGATAAGCAGAAGGTGATCAATTATTAATTATATTATTAGCTAATGCTTATAGTGGGTTTTATGTTATATGGTAAGGAAGGTTTGTACTATGTTAAAGGATGGTATGGAAAGCTTCTTGCCAACATTCAAGCAGGGTGGAAAGAAATAAAGAAAAAAGAAGTGAATTTTTAATGGAAAAGGAATTTTTTTTTATTAGTCCTCCAATGTCAGTCCCGGTAAAGAACGACTTTGTCAGAGGGTGGAGAAAAGCAAAGTTGTATTTTAGGGAAGGCAATTACGAAGCATCACTGGATGTTCTCAATAAGCTTGAAAAGATAGGATATCAGCTTGAGGTAGTCAGACCTAAAGGGTTAATTTATAGATTAATAGGTGATTATAAATCGGCCCGGAAGACTCTTTTACAGGTGTTAAAAAAAGCAAGGAAAGCTGGACCTGATGAATTGTTTCTCCACTTAAAGTGGAACCATATTTATATTAAAAGTTATGATCTTCATTATCGGAGGGAAAAGACTGATAGGGGAATAAAAATATTGAAAAAGGCTTTAGAGAAAGAAGTCCCTGATAGAATTGAGCTCCATGTCACTCTGGCCAGGATTTTTGAAGATACTAAAGAGTTTAATTCTGTTATAGAAGAGATAAATAAGATAATTTCTTTGGAAAAAGAAAATAAGAAAAAGGCAGAATGGCTATGCTATAAGGCTGGTATTTTAGAAAATTTAGGTGATTATACCATGGCTGAGAAAATATTATCAGAAGCTATCAATTTTAGGTCTGATTATGCTAAGGCCTACGCCATTCGAGCTCGTATTAAGATTCGACAGGATAAAGATGAATTGGCTCTAAAAGACTGGGAAAAGGCTGATGAGCTTGATTTTCAGGGGGGCAGCCCATTTTATCTTCTTATGATCTCCATCTACTTGAAACAGGGAAATATGGCCAGGGTTGAGGAGAAAATAGATGGATTTCTGGAGAATTACCCTGACCGGGTTAAGGACATCTTTGAATCATTCCAGACCCAAGAAGTTTATAACCTATTATTTAATAAGATATTTAATCTAATTCACCTTAAGGATAGGGAGAATTCCTGGACAAGAACAAATTTTATAAGGATTTTAGGATATGATGGGCTGGATAAAAAATTAGCACTGGAGGCACTCTGGAAACATTGGATAGATAAAATAATTAAGGTCGAAAAAAGTAGCAAAAGGGGTAAGAAAATCAAGGGAAGAGACCGAAGGATCCTGGAGTTTATCGAAAATGCCGAAACAGACATAGCAAAAATCCTGGCCAAGGAGAGGGAAAAATCTCAAATACTTATGAGGTCTCGAAGAATATTGATGGAAGTGCTGAGGTTAATAGGGAAAACAAGGGGAGAGGAATTGGAAAAAGAAAATCGAATAGTGAAAGAATTCCTTGACCAATACAGTAATTTTATTAACCTGGAAGAATTCCAATTTCACCTTGATTGGGTAAGAGAGAGGAGGAGGTTTGCCAGTTCTCTATTAAAGGAAATAGACAAAGTAGTCAAAATATTCCTAAAGGCATTCAACAGTAAGAATCAGGAGTTGATAATAAGAAGTATAAGTCTTGAGAAAGAACCGTCAATATCCATGGAGGTAAGGGTAGTTGAGGAATGGAGGGATAATTACTCCCTCAGTTTCTTTTTTAACCTTGCTTCAAATGTCCTCATCGATGAGGTGGAAATGAAGCAAAGTGCCTTGAGGTTTGCCGAGCAGGCAGAGCTATGGGCTAACCTCCCTGGACATCTGGCTGGGGGATTAATTCTTAAGGTACCGGAAGAATTTGACTTCAAAAAGTATTTAACTGACCAGGAAATTACCGCCATTATAAAAAAATATGACCAACAAATCATCAAGAGGGTTGATCAAGAGAGTCTCAATCTGATGGTAGATATTCTCAAATGTCATATCAAATCAAAGACCATAGAAAATGAATTTAAATTTCTAAAGAGTCAAAAGCTTCCATATTGGGAAGAAATTTTAGCCATAGGAGGAGATCATCTTTCGAATAAGCTTCCAGTTTTGGCCAGAGAGGCGGTAGCAGTAGAAAAGATTTCAGGGATTACCCTGAATAAGAAACTTCAAGCCAAGTTTGGCCGATTGTTTAAGAAATATGAGGAATTGTTAGAGATGGCAAATGGTTATGCCCAATTTAAGGAGGTTTATATGTATTATAGAAACCATATATCTAAAAACATTTTGGTTTATGAGATGGGAAAAGTGAAGAAGAGGAAAAAATTTAAGGTTAGATTCAATGAGGAAATCTTCGATACTATATAAATAAAACCCATAGGACTGGTAGGAGATTACATAGACAGAAAGGAGGCGATAGAATTTTCCTTTTATACTTTAAGTATTATGATGGATAGCCCTTTTAAATTGGAAGGTAAATTTCTGATTTATTAAATAAAAACAAATTAATTATAAATAAGGAGGTACAAGAGATGAAGAAGGAATATGATACATTTGTGAATTTTTTAACCGATTTAAAAGAGAATGAAGAGATTGAGCTTTCAATAAGAGATTGCGATACTTATGATGCAAGGGTAGTTAAAGCAATAATATCAAGTAAGCCTGAAACATTACCCGGTAATGACAGTTTACTGATAAGGTTCTCAAGGGGACAGCTTGCTACAAAAGAACCATGGGCCATTAAAATTATTAAGGAACTTGGGACATTAATCGAGAAACAGGCAGCAAAAGGAACCGGTTAAGGAACAAAGAGCGAAGCCTATCATAAAAAAAACTGGGGGATAGGGTTTAATTACCCTCTAAATCCTGCTTTAGAAAAGGGGGGCTTTATATAAATAACTCCCCCTTTTCTTAAACATTATAGTACCCCATTCATTTAACTCACCATTTTAACCTGAAAAACATTTAGAAATAATTGACAGACACAAAATGACTTTAAAATAGTTCATTATTCTATATGAATAGGTTCTTTCTACCATTTGATCAGCTATTTTTTCAAACAGAGTGCCTTTAACTGAGTAAATAACTTTGCAAATACCTCTCTTGACTTAAATAGAGTTTTCTTCTAAAATGTACGTATCTATGTAATATAACGTACGAACCTTTCGAAGGAAGAATAGTGATGAAAACAATTACAGCAACTGAATTAAGAGGGAATATATACAATCTACTGGATGAAGTGTTGAATACAGGCATCCCAATTGAAATCAATAAAGGAGGTAGAAAACTAAGAATCGTGCCCGTAGGTAAGGCAAATAAACTTCAAAATTTAGTTTCAAGACCGAATATGATTAAAGGAAATCCGGACGATCTTGTAGATATTAGTTGGGACAAGGAGATAAATCTTGATTTACCTTGATACGCACGTAGTCGTGTGGCTGTATGCAGGAAAAGTCGAAAAGTTAAGTGAACAGGCAAAGGGACTGATAAATGACCATGAAGTCTTTGTTTCACCAGTAGTGCGTTTGGAGTTACAATATTTATTTGAAATTCAACGAATCGCAGATGAAGCCAATGAAATTGTATTTGATCTATCAGATCGAATTGGACTCAAAATATGCGAAAAAAGTTTTAATACTATTGTAAGTGGTGCTTTAGATTTTTCCTGGACCCGTGATCCATTTGACCGCATTATTGTTGCTAATGCAGCTGTAAATCGTAATGTTTTGGTGACAAAAGATCAAAATATTTTAAAAAATTATGGGAAGGCGATGTGGTAAGCCTTTTAAAAAAAAGATAAAAATAATTTTGAGAACATTTGAATTCATATTAGAAGAGGTTAAAAGGAAAAGGGTTCTTTTTGCAATAGTAGTTGGCGATTTT
>JAXHUS010000292.1:0-6282 GCA_034189305.1 Thermodesulfobacteriota bacterium
CATTTTCATCCTTCATTATAATGTGGCTGCCGGTGCAACAGCCCAATCCTGCGCGGAGATTACCTCGCAGAATCTGCTCATTACCGATGAAGATGATAACCCTTTAAATGCAGCAGAATACCCGGGCAGTTTCTTCTTCGGCATCTACGGAGACCCCTGGCCCTATGATTCCGTATCAGGCACTGTGGGTGACGGTGAGGTAAACATCCATGATGTGGTGAGGGATATTCAAATACTTCTTGAGACATATACCCCTGTGCCCTGCGAATTTGTGGCGGGAGATGTGCCCACCGGCATGCCTCCGGGCTGTGTTGGGCCTGATGGGGTGATAAATGTTCAGGATGTCCTGGTAATGGTGGCTGAAATTCTGGGACGTGCTAACTGTATCGACAGCTATTAAAAGAATAAAATAATTATAAAAATAACTCGATTGTTTAAATAATAGTGAATTTTTTAAGTTCAAATGTCAAAATCCAAATGACTGAATGTATTTTGTAAGGTAAAAGTTTAAGGTGTACGGTATAAGGAATTAATCTTTAAACCTGGTTTTTGCACCTTTAACCATGCACCTTGCACCTATTTTTTAATTCATTTGACATTTTTCTTATTTTAAAAGTTAAGCTTATAATCATGAAAAATAAAAAGGATATTATGGAATTTAAAAAAAACGTATCAGCAATAAGATATTTTGGGTTCAGGAATCTCAGGATTTTTATCAGGCTTATTATCTGCTTTTTTTCCCTTATTGGATTTTCCAGTTGCGATCCCTATTCGGATGAAGCCCAGGTACAGATAGTAACCGGCGCTGATCTGTTTAAACCCTTCTTATCCCCCCCAAGAGAGATTGTTTATGGGCCTTATTCATTGAAGGTGACTCCCGATACTGCTGTTATTGCCTGGGAGGAGATGAGGGGGAGGGAGAAGTTGAGACATGTGGAGGTTTATATTGTGGGTCTTTCTCCGGCAACTGAATATGTCTACTGCGTTAACGGGGCGGAAAAGGATGGCCGTCTTCTAACACCTCCTGTTGACGATTCTCCTTTCAGTTTTTTTATCTGGGGCGATTCCAGGACCGATAGTGATACAGCCAGGCAGGTTGCAGACAAGATGATGGAAATTGACCCTGATGCATCTTTTGCTCTCCATACCGGGGATTTTGTCCTTGATGGGGACAGCGTTGAATGCTGGGAGTCGGAATGGTGGGGGCCTATGTCTGATTTTATGCTTTATCTTCCCATCTATCCAATAATGGGAAATCATGAGGCAAATTCAGAAATTTACCATCGCTATTTCTCTGCCTTAGAGGGAAAGGGAGCCACCTATTCCTTTGATTGGGGAGGAATCCACGTTGTGGTGCTGGATTCAAATCGGGGGCAGACTGGTATTGATGAACAGATAGAATGGCTTAAAGCTGATTTACAGGCAAATATGGATGCTGATTTTATCATAGCAGGTCATCACCTGCCGGCTTATGCCTCTTCCACCGATGGCGGAAACGGCAGCGAAATGCTTCAGAACACTCTTGTTCCTATCTATGAGCAATACGGAGTTGACCTGGTTATTAGCGGGGATGTTCATACATACCAGCATCACTTAAAAAACAACATACATTATATTATCTCGGCAGGAGGAGGGGCAAGACTTTATGATTATGGTCTTCCATTGGGGGGGATGACCATGAAACTATATAAAACTTTTAATTTTAGCCACGTACTGGCAGATAGTGAATCAATTAACATAACTACATATGACCTTGAAGGGAATACTCTTGACAGCTTTGAGGTAGTCAGGGGCGAACCAACGGATATTAATTCCATGATAAAGGTGGAGATCGGCACTTCTGAAGTTACTCCCGGAGATCAATTCCTCCTGGATATTTTTGTTCAGGGGGTAGAGAACCTGGATAAGGTCTCCTTTACCCTGGCCTTTTATAGGGACGATCCACCGATTATGTTGAAAGTAATAGATGCGGATATGCAAATTGAAGGTGTACAGATTGAGAAGGGGGGACTGAAAGGAGATGTTATAGTCAATCAGGCAGATAATGCGCAGGGGATAATTAAATACCAGGAGGAAAATATCGGGAGTTTTTACTCTGAAATGATAAAGGTAGCCTCTGCAACTTTTGAAGTGCCTGAAGATGTAAAAGTCGCAGCCCTCTATCTGATTCCAAAATTTATCCTTTTTGATATGTCAGGGAAAAAGGTACCCCATTTTATGGGAGGCGTTAAGGTGATCATAAAAAGGTAATATATATATAAGAAGGGAGTTTACCATGAAACAGTTAAATTTTCATGACAGATGGAGAAATTTTACTACTATTTTTCCCCTGGCAGTGTTATTAATCTTCAGTCTTTCCTTTAGTTTATGGGCTGCTTCTTACCATTGTATTCAGGATACTTACTTTGACCGTCTATATCCCGATGATAATTTCGGCGGTTGTGACAGGCTGCTTATTGCGAATAACGATGAGCCTACACGCGTATTGATGAAGTTTAAAATTCCCGGTTGGGTTGAAATATCCAGCATTAAAAGTGCAAGGATAATAATCTACAGCGCCCCATGGACCGGGGGAGGTGGAGGAGAAACTGAATTTGAGATTTATCCCCTCACCCAATCCTGGATAGAGGGAAGCTGTGCCCGTTACAATGATCCCCATCCCGATGACGGAGCTACATGGAATCAGTATGAATATGATTCTGATTACATGCAGAATCAGTGGAATAACCCGGGGGGGGATTACGACAGCAGTTGTTTAGTAAGCGGGACATTCCCTGTGGGAAATGAATGGGGACCTTTCTCAATTGATGTAACACCCATTATGAAGAACAGTCTGGATAATCTTCGGGATTATGGTTTTTTGATCAAACATCCCTCAGAAGATATGTCCGGGGGGTGGCAAAACTTCGCCAGCAGAGATTCTACAGGTTATGATCCCCCAAGGCATCCATGTCTGGAAATCGATTTTTTCGAACCTCCGCCCAACGAAGCCCCATATCTTCCTGGTAACCCCTTCCCTGTCCCAGGTGATACAGGGGTCGCAATAAATACCACTTTAAGCTGGAGTGGCGGAGATCCCGATCCTGAGGATATAGTAACCTTTGATGTCTACTTTGGTGTCCCAGGGGAGCTTTCCCTGGTTTCTGCAGGGCAAACCGGCAAAACTTATAATCCCGGCACTCTATTATTTGCTACTACCTATGAATGGCAGATAGTGGCCAGGGACAATTATGGAAATGAGACGGCAGGCCCCGTCTGGAACTTCACCACCACAAAAACCGGCATATCGTCCATTTCTCCGGAAAGTGGCTCGCCTTTTTATTTTAAAGACAAGCTATACATTCCCAGGCCGGTCTTTGTCCAGATTACAGGAGAGGGAACAAACTTTCAATTCCCGGAATCGAAGGTCGGTTTCGGAGATGAGGGGATCAGAGTTTTACTATCCCGCCCTGTCTCCGTTGACGAACTATGGACGGCAATTATTATAACAAAATCAGTTAGAGCAGGGCTTCACGATGTAACGGTTACAAGCGGCAGTGAGGTGGCAGTTGGGGTGGACATTTTTGAAGTAAAGAAATTCTGGAGGGAAGAAGAAGAGATAACAGTAGTAAAGGGTTCTGTACTGGATATTGATTCACCAAGAGTTGCTGTTCCTCTGTGGGGTTTGCCGATCCATACTTTTGAAGAAAAGGAGGCACTGAGGCTTTCGGATATTGTTGATAAATCGGGCTTAACCGAGAATCCGGAAGAATATTTTTACAATCTCATAGCTACGGACGGTTATTCCCTGGAAAGGGGCATCATCATCGGGGGCTGGGAAACCGGCCTTCCATCCTGGAATGATATGGAAAAGGGCTATCTGTATAAATCCGAGTCCTACGGGCTTTTGACCGGCTGGGAAGAGGATACCACAGGAGGGCAGATTGGTCATTGTTATAATGTAAAGTGGATGGATGGGGGGATTATTGAGATCAGGGAGAAGGATATGAAGTGAAAGGTTAAGAGTGAAAAGTGAAGAATTAAGAGTTGAAAGTTAAGGAGTTATTGTTATTGTAATATTTTAACTCGACAGTCCAAAGTTCTGTCATTCCTGCGGAAGCAGGAATCCATAACCCCTTGATTTTCCTGAATTTCCGCCTAAGCGGGAATGACGGTTTGGTTGCTATGATATTTCTTTAAAATTCATAGGGTTAGGAATAACTATGGACTCTCAAGATTTTAAGATGGGTAATTTGTACCTATTAACTGAAAGAAGGAGGAAAAGATGAAAAAGTTTGTAGTGTTGCTGTTAATCTTTTGGGCGACAGCCCTGATTTTTTTATGCGGAAAGACTTTTGCAGATGAGATTACCTGCCCGGATATCGCTGACATTTATATAGACGAATGGTATCCTGACACAAATTTCAATTATAAAACCCGTATGCTGGTCGCCACCAATACCAATCTCCACCACGGCATTAGCAGAAGTCTGTTTCGGTTTGACATTCCCGACGATTTAGATGCCTCTGAGATCAAAAGGGCTGCTATATACCTTTCCGCCTGCTCTCACTGCGGGGGAGGAAACGGAGGGCTGGTAGGCTTTTATGCCTTAAATGAACCTTTTGATGAAGAAAATGATACCTGGAATACCCTGGATGGTGGAGACTGGGATAATTCCGTATATTCCGGGGCGGTCCTTCCCGAAGGAAATAGCTGGAATCAAGGGGTGAATGGCGAACCTCCCACTGATGTCGAGGCCATGGATATTACCGCCCTTCTTACGGGAAACCTGGAAAAGGCAAGGACAAACGGCATCATGATGCGGTTTCAGGATGAACATATAGATCCCTATACCCATCAGAATGTGGCTTCCAGGGAATCGGAAGATCCGTTCGATTTTCCACCCTTTATAATCATTACTACTAAAGAGGGTGAACCACCCTGTCCGGCCGAGGCTATATTAAAAGAAGATAAAAAGACCATCCATCTACTGCGAAGTTTCCGGGATCTGGTGCTTTCTAAAACACCTGAAGGCAAAAATTATATAAGACTTTATTATGAAAATGTCCCTGAAATTTCCCGGCTCCTTTTAAAGGATTATGACTTGATGATCCGTACCAGAAAAGTTTTAAAAAGGCTTTTGCCAGCTATCAAATTTATGGTGGAAGGGAAAAAAGTGGTGATTACCAGGGACCTGAAAAATGAGATTAAAGATCTTATGGAGGTCTTTTTACTATATGCCGGCCCTCAATTAAAAGAAGATATTGACAAATTTAAAACCATCTTTCCTTTTGAAACAGGATAAGGGAATTCATTTTATACTGAAAAAATGCAATGCATTTTTTGGGATAAATTAATGCATCCCCGGGTTTAAAATAGCTTAATCAAGGGGAATGGCATCGGCAAAATAAAGTGGTTTACCAAACTCTTTTTTCCCATAATCCCTGATGATCTTCTGCCCTGCTGGAGAGGTGATAAAACCTATGAAATTAACGGCCAGCTCATAATTTCTCTCCGGATATCTGGCCGGATTAACCGCAATTGCATTGTAATGGTTAACTAAAGTGGGATCACCCTCAAACAGGAGATTTAAATTGACCTCTTTACTCAAATAGATATAAGTACTGCGGTCTGTCATAAAGTAGCCCCGGGCTGTGCCAGCCTCCTTCAAAGTAGCTCCCATAAACTTCCCGGTTGTTTTATACCATTTTCCCTTTGGTTCTATGCCGGCCTTTTTCCAGATTGACATCTCTTTTTTGTGGGTGCCGGAATTGTCTCCGCGGGAAAAAAACAGTGACTTTGATTGAGCAATCCTCCTGTAGGCATCTGTCACATTTTTTGCTTCCTTTATTATTGCCGGGTCTTTTTTGGGACCAACCATGACAAAATCATTGTGGGCCACTGCCCTTCGGTTTACTCCGTAGCCGTCCTTTATGATCTTTTCCTCTGCCTTTTTGGCGTGCACCATAATAACATCTACCCTGCCTTCCTTGAGTAGCTTTATGGCTTTGCCACTTCCTGCCTTTACCACATCTACCTTACAATTGTACTTTGCCTCAAAAGGTTTGGCTAATGCATCTATCAGGCCAAGTTCATAAGGGCTTCCGGTGGAAAGTGTCAGTTTATCTTTTGCCCATACCGCCTGAGGATATGCCAGCAGGCTTACTATAAAGATAACCAGCATTAATATACTTGCCCTTAACCATAGTCTTCTTTTCATTTTAATATCCTCCTTTTACCAAAAAATGGTGTTATCTGATTTATACTTTTTATCTCCCCGATTAAAAATATCCCTAACACCAA
>JAXHUS010000293.1:0-9876 GCA_034189305.1 Thermodesulfobacteriota bacterium
TAGTATTTCAACTCAGGAGATTAAAAAGTTTAGACTATATTCGGCGATTACAACCCTTAAAGAATATGAAATTTTTATCCGGGGAAATAGAAGAACTAAAAAGAAAAAATATTTATCGTCAGCTTAAGGTAGTAAAAAGCCCTCAGGGACCATGGATCACATGCGATGGGAAAGAACTTATAAACTTATCTTCTAACAATTATCTTGACCTTGCAAATCATCCGGACATTAGAAAAAGAACCATCGAGGCCATTTTGAATTATGGAACAGGCAGCGGCGCCTCCCGTCTTATTTCAGGGAATTGTGAACTTTATGACATTTTGGAGAAAAAACTTGCGGATTTAAAAAAGACGGAAACATCCCTTGTCTTTAATAGTGGATATATGGCTAATACTGGAATAATCCCTGCTATTGCCGGTACTGACGATATTATTTTCAGCGATGAATTAAACCATGCAAGCATAGTCGATGGCTGTCGTCTTGCCAAAACGGAGGTGGTTATTTATCCCCACTGTAATATGGATATCCTTGAAAATCATATAAAAAAATATCATAAAAAGGGACGAAAGATCATTATAACGGACGGAGTATTTAGTATGGATGGGGATATTGTACCCCTTAAATATATTTCATATCTTGCAGAACAGTATGATTGTATTTTAATGGTGGATGACGCTCATGCAACCGGTGTTTTAGGAAAAAATGGGGGTGGAACATGTGAGCACTTTGGTCTTGAAAGACTAGTGCATATAAAGATGGGAACCCTGGGAAAAGCTATAGGGAGTTTTGGGGCGTATATTGCCGGAGATATTCCTTTAAGAGAATTCATGATAAACAGAGCAAGAAGTCTGATCTTTTCAACAGCCTTACCTCCCCATGTTCTTTCTGCATCAATTGCCGCTTTAGAAATAATTGCAAAACAGCCGGAACTGAGATTTGAATTAAAAAAAAGGGCGGATTTTTTAAGAAATGGATTAAAAGATCTTGGATTTGATACAATGGATAGCAAAACTCAGATTATACCCATAAGACTTGGAGATGCTGAAAAGACAATGGAAATGAGCCGACTTCTTTTCAATAAAGGAGTGTTTGCACATGGCATCAGGCCACCAACTGTTCCGGAAAATTCATGCAGAATAAGAGCTTCTGTTATCGCAACTCACAGTTTTGATGACCTATCCAGGGCTTTGGAAATTTTCAAAGAAGCGGGAGAGTCATTGCGAATTATTTGATTGAAAGGTATTGTAACTATGGAAAAAAGGCTTACCATTAATGAATGTAAATTCCTTGAAGATGCTGACAGAAAATATATCTGGCACCCTTTTACGCAAATGCAGGATTATAGAAAGGAAATACCCCTTATAATTTCCCGGGGTAAAGGAAATTATTTGATTGATATTTATGGGGATAAGTATCTTGACGGAGTTTCTTCCCTCTGGGTAAATATACATGGGCATGTTCACCCCCATATTAATCAGGCAATAAAAGATCAGGTGGACAGGATTTCTCATTCTACTTTGCTTGGAGTATCCAATGTGCCGGCTATAACTCTGGCAAAGAAACTGTTAGAGATGGTCCCGGAATCCCTGTCAAAGGTTTTCTACTCTGATAGCGGCGCCACTGCTGTGGAAATAGCCTTAAAAATGGCATTTCAATACTGGCAACAAAAAATCGGGCATGGGAAAACAAAATTTATTTTTCTTAATGAAGCTTATCATGGCGATACTATAGGAGCTGTTAGTGTAGGGGGTATTGAACTTTTTCACGAAGTGTATAAACCCCTGCTTTTTGAAGGTTACCAGATTCCCAGTCCCCATTGTTACCGGTGCGTATTTGACAGGACATATCCAGAATGTGGGTTGCATTGTTTGAATCCTTTAGAAGAAATTTTAAGGAAAAAGGGTGAGGAAATAATCGGACTTATAATTGAACCTATTGTCCAGGGAGCAGCGGGAATGCTGATGTCGCCCCCTGGTTATCTTAAGAAAGCAAGGGAACTATGCAGGGAATTTGGGGTACTGTTTATTGCCGATGAAGTGGCTGTGGGATTTGGAAGGACAGGTAAAATGTTTGCCTGTGAGCATGAGGAAGTAGTTCCTGATATAATGGCAGTGGCAAAGGGGTTGACAGGCGGTTATCTTCCTCTTGCCGCAACGATAGTAACCGATGAGATTTATGAAGCATTCTTAGGTGAATATTCTGATTTTAAAACCTTTTTTCATGGGCATACATATACAGGCAATCCGGTATGTTGTGCCGCTGCCTTTGCAAGCCTTGAATTATTTGAGAAAGAAAGGACATTAGAAGAACTCCAGAATAAAATTCAATTACTTAAAGACGGATTAAAAGACTTTAAAGCCCTTGCCCATGTTGGAGATTTACGACAAAAGGGATTTATGGTGGGAATTGAGCTTGTAAAAGACAAAAAAACCAAAGAACCATACCCCTTGGAGGAAAAGGTGGGGATAAGGGTTATTATGGAAGCTCGAAGGCGGAAGGTTGTAATCCGTCCATTAGGTAACGTAATAATTTTAATGCCCCCTTTTAGCATCCTTCCTTCAGAACTTGAAATGTTGCTAAAGGCAGTATATGATTCAATTCAAATTGTTACGGAAAAAAGCTAATTATGAAAAGCTTTTTTGTAATCGGCACTGATACAGGTGTAGGAAAGACTGTAGTTACCGGTTCCATTGCCGCTTATCTTTGTAATAAAGGTCTAAAGGTCGGTGTTATGAAACCGGCGGAATCAGGTTGCAGCATAGAAGATGGAAAGCCGGTTCCCGAAGACACCATTTATTTGAAAAAAATGAGCGGTTGTTCTCTCAGTATTGATACAATAAACCCATATCGTTTTGTATTACCCCTTGCACCAGGGATAGCAGCCGAAATGGAAGGAAAAGAAATAAAAGAGGAAGAAATTATACAAAAATTCCGGATTATAAAAAAAGAACATGATGTTACCCTGGTAGAGGGAGCCGGGGGGTTATATGTCCCTATATATGAAAACAAATTGAATTCCCATCTAGTTCTAAAACTCTCTCTTCCTGTAATAATCGTTTCTCGTGGTAATTTAGGGACAATAAACCATACTCTTCTTACAGTAAAACAAGCACAATATTTAAGAATGAAAATATGTGGTGTGATTATAAATTATACAGGGCCGGTAGAAAGTGTTGCTGAAAGAACAAATCCTGAAGTGCTGAAAAAATATTTAAATGTGCCCCTGCTGGGAGTTTTTCCATATATTGAAAAAAAAGAGGATATCAACTGCAAAGAATTTCTTGCCGGGCTTGTTAAAGAGAAGATTGATTTAAAGTTTATTTGATACATTTTAAGATTTGACTTTGTTGAAAACTTTTTTTAAAATCTTTTATATGGAACAGGAAAGATATATCCTTAAAATTGATGGTAAAAAATTTTATTTTAAAAACCAGATGGAAATGGAAAGGTTCAAACAGGTTTATCAATTCATAAGGGGGCTCAAAGCAAGAAAATCAAAAATGAAAAAATTTGAATGGATAGATGATCTCTGTAAAGATTTAGAAGCAGAATTTATTTTTTATTGATCTTTACTCCCCAAACATCCATTTTACCTCCCCATTTTTTATCTCAGAAATTAAAATTTCAGTTTTGTTATCCCATATTTCAACTGCTTTATTTTTTTCCAGAATAATAAGGGCTTTATTTGTATCTTTTATTATTTGTATCCTTTCGTAAAGGGAAAGTTCGTACCATTTTTCTCCTACAAAAATTTTATACTTGCTTTTTTCCTTTACCGATATTTTGATAATAACCCTGTCTTCCATAAGCCGGCAGATGTTTTCATTAAACCAGTCGATAGCCCATTTTTTTTGTTCCAACATAAAGTTATCATTTTCTTTATAGACGTCTTCCTCATATAAAATGGGGTTGTCTTGCATTTGAAATGTAACAAGGAAAGAAAAAAACATGAAGAAATATAGTTGCATATATACCCTCAATTAAGTGACTAAAGTGTCAACTGTAAGGCTTATAGTTGTTGAAAGTTTTATCCCACAGACACATTTCTTAAAATTATACTAAATTACATTCGAAAGATTACTTTGTCATTATAAGGCGCGACATCTGACCTGCTGCAATGGTAGGGTAAGGGTTCTCGCCTGTCTATCAACTTTGTATTGGCTCATTTTTCATTTAATCTTCTCTATAGCAGTTCACAGGTGTCAGTCAAGCCTTTTCTCAAAAAAAATTCCTATAACTCCTGTGTGTTGAAGTCTTTTTCTGAACCCTGTCAACTGGTCACCATGAACTGTTATCCTTCTCTTATATTATGGGTCTTTTCAAGTCCTTTAACCAGGTTTAAGAGTAATAAATTAACAGGGGTTGGAATCCCCAAAAGCTCTCCTTCCCTTACTATTGCTCCATTAATAAAATCCACCTCAGTCTTTTTTTGATTTAAAATATCCTGCAGCATAGAGGAGACATTGCTTGCTGTGGCTGTACATACTCCTTCCACCTTAGAAAATGGGTTTTGATAAATAAGTTTTATATTTTTTCGTTTTACAATGATAAGTCCTTCTTCTACCGCAAGCTTTAAGATTTTTCTTATCTCCGGGACATAAATTAACTGACCGTTTTTTAGTCTTGTAATTGCTGTAAGCGCATTGATTCCCACATTAATTATGAGTTTGCTCCATATTAAACCTTCTACATCATCTGTAAAAGACGCATTAATTCCAGAATTATGTAGAAAGGAAACTATTTTATTTAATCGGGGGGTAATTTTTCCATTCAATTCTCCAATTGTAGTATCTCCGCTTCCGGCATGGCGAACACTGCCCGGCCCCAAGACAGTCGCTCCATGAGATGTTATGCCGCCCAGAATCTTTTCCTTTCCCAACACCTGGTCTAAAATCTCTATATTTCCAAGACCGTTTTGTACAGTTAAAATTGTGGTTTGTTCTGACACAAGAGGCATAGCGTCTTTTGCTGCCTTTAATGTGTCATAAGCCTTGACACATATTAAAACCAGGTCTGCCTTTCCTATTTCAAAAGCATTATTGGTTATAGAAACATTTATCGTATGCTCGCCACTTATCCCCTCAATCTTAAGCCCTTTATTCCTTACTTTTTCAACGCGTTCTTGATTATTATCAAGGAGCCAGACTTTTTTGCCGGTTCTTGCAAAAAAAAAGGCAAAAAGACTTCCCATGGCACCAGCACCTACTATTGCCAATTTCACTTGATCCCCCATAGTATATTGCTATAACTTTACATTTTTAAAAGAATGCTTTTATAAACCAGATTCACCGGTACAAATTTTTTATAATCTTTTTAACTTCTTGATAAAATTCAGGGGATACCTCCCATGGGGGGAGATTTTTAATGTCTGCTTCAACAACGGTGGAATCAAAAGGAAGAAATCCAAGTATTTCAAAATCTTTAAGCCTTTCTTCCAAAAAAATACGATCAGAATCACTTCGAACCTTATTTCCAATAATACCTATCTGCGAAAGATCAATATCAAGGGCGAGTTCTTTAATTTTAAAGGCTGTATCCACGCTTTTATTGCCAGGTTCAACAATAATTATAAGCCTATCCACTGCTTTTGTTGTAGCCCTTCCCAGATGTTCAACACCCGCCTCCATATCTAAGATCACAACCTCTTTTCTTGATAAAACCAAATGCTGAATCAGGTTTTTAAGAAGATAGCTTTCCGGACAGACACACCCGCCGCCGCCTTTTTTCATGGTACCCATCACCATAAGCTTTATTCCATGGCAATTTTTCCATAATTTTTCAGGAAGGTCCTCCACTTTTGGGTTTAATTTGAAAAAACCGCCTAAAGTGCCTGGTTTTGCTCCTGTCCTTTCTTCAATAAGCTCTTTCATCTCAGCAATAGGAATTATACCAACCCGGGGGAATCCTAGGGTGGCGCTTAAATTCGTATCGGGGTCCGCATCAATAGCAATTACATCAAAATTCTGCTCATAAAATGCCCTGCTGATAAGGGCGGTAATGGTTGTCTTTCCTACCCCTCCTTTTCCTGAAATTGCAAGCTTCATGACATTCTCCTAAAATTTGTAAAGACACTCTTACATTTGAAACTAAATAGTTATAAAGGAAAAAAGTTCAAATGTCAAAACACAATGACAAAATTATTCTCGTGGATACCCAATTTTCTAACTAAAGTAAAGAAAGGATAGTAATGCCTATGAATTGCTGCCTTCCAGAGGGGTTTTAACAGGGCAAGGACATAAATAAGCCATTACTATGGAAGGATGTATCTGCACTTTTTTATTCTTTGCTATTTAAATTTTAATTTACCAAGGATTGCTACTGCAATTTTTGTGATTATATAAATATAAGATGCTTTTTTAATATTTTTTATAATATGAAGGGTTATAACTTGACACAGACAAAATTTTAACCTATATTCAACACTTATATTTTTAGTTAATTTTGGTTTAAATAAAGGTTATAAAATGATTAAATTTCAATCCTGCTCAATATTCCCGCTTTTTCTCTTATTTTTTATTATTTCCTTTTTTGTAACGGATCCTGTTTGTGCCTTTGAAGAGAAAAAGGATATGCATACTACTATAGAAGAATATACAGGCAAAGAATCTCATTTACATGAATCAAAAATTAGGGAAGAGGCTATTCATCATCATGACAAAGGGCATGAAGGTCATCATGAAAGTAATATAGGAAAAGTTCTCCCCCTCTGGAGTGTTATCCCTTTTGTTGGCATCCTTCTTTCTATAGCCATTTTCCCTCTGGCTGCACCACACTTCTGGCATCATCATTTTTCGAAAATTTCAGCATTTTGGGCGCTTATTTTTGCAGTTCCCTTTGTTTTTGTTTTTCATGGAGAGGCAATTTATGAGATTCTTCATATCTACATTATAGATTATATTCCTTTTATTATCTTGCTTTGGGGACTATATACCGTTGCAGGCGGTATTGTTTTAACCGGTACTATTAACGGAACACCAGTTGTTAATACAATAATTTTATTGATTGGCACCTTGCTTGCCTCCTGGGTTGGAACTACAGGTGCCGCAATGATTCTAATCCGGCCATTATTGAGGGCCATTGCCCATAGAAAGAAAAAGGCTCATGTGGTGTGCTTTTTTATTTTTCTTGTGGCCAATATTGGAGGAAGTCTGACTCCTTTGGGTGATCCGCCCCTCTTTTTAGGTTTTCTTCATGGAGTTCCTTTTTTCTGGACATTCAATTTACTGCCCCATATGTTACTTGTTTCCTTCCTTATATTAATTGTGTTTTTTATAGTTGATTCTTATTTTTATCGGAAGGAAAAAGATACTATTGTTCCATCCACGGAAAAAAAGGAGCCTATTGCCATGTATGGCTGGCATAATTTTGTTTTTTTGGGTGGAATTGTGGGGGCGGTTTTAATGAGTGGTTACTGGCGTCCTGGTGAAATTAATATTTTTGGTGTACATGAAGCAATCCAGAATTTATTGAGGGATGTACTTATCATTCTTATGGGAATCCTTTCCCTTATAACCACAAAAAAGGATCTGCGGCAGTTAAATGAGTTTACATGGTTTCCCATACAGGAGGTGGCTTACCTGTTTGCAGGAATTTTTATGACAATTATTCCTGCACTGGCAATACTTAAAGCCGGATCTGAAGGTGCCCTTGCTGCTTTAATCAATGCAGTAAAAGAGCCGTCCCACTATTTCTGGATTACTGGAATATTATCTTCATTTTTAGATAATGCCCCTACTTATCTTACATTTTTCAATTCAGCCCTTGGTAAATTGCAGATTCCAGAATCTTCGGTTCCCCAAGCCCTGGGGTATGTTTTTGGAGAACCAGGCAACCAGAATTTTATTGTGTATCTTAAAGCAATTTCTGCAGGAGCTGTTTTTATGGGTGCAAATACATACATTGGAAATGCACCTAATTTTATGGTTAAATCAATAGCAGAAGAGCAGGGTATCCCGATGCCGAGTTTTTTTGGTTATATGTTTTTATATTCAATTCCTATTTTAACCCCATTATTTATAATAGTAACCTTTGTTTTCTTCTAAGCTTTATACATGAAAAACACAGGTGTATTTTTTCACCCAATATATACTAAAAAGTCATGGTCAATTTTAGAGAATAAGTTCCAAAATTTTTTACCCATTGTGGAAGAACTTAAAAAATGTAATAATCTACTGTTTTTTCAGCCGGAACCCATATCGCAGGAACTCCTCCTTACGGTTCACACCCCTGAAATGTTAGAGGAAGTCAAATATTATCAAAATTATGAGCCCTCTTTATATTCAAGTTACGGCTGTGTTCTTGCAGTAGAGAAATTATGGGAAGGGGAATTTGATAATGCATTTGTTTTTTTTGGGTGCTGCCATCATGCAGGACCTGATTATGCATGGGGAGGGTGTGCCATATCAGGGATAGGCCCTGCAATAAAAAATCTAAGGAAGAAACATAATGTAAAAAAGTTTGCCATCCTGGATACAGACGCTCATCATGGTGATGGAACCCGAGCAATATTTAAAGGAGATAAAGATATTCTTCACGTATGTTTTTGCGGTTCAAACAGAATTGAGGATAACGGAACCAAAATATGCATACAAATCCCTGGTATGACAACTGATGAAAATTACTTAAAGCTTGTGGAGGAACATTTTATAAGAAGGGTTGAGACATTTGGGCCGGAAATGATTGTCCATCTTTTGGGACATGATACTGCTGAAGGGGACTATGGCAGCTGTGGTCTTTCAAATAAATTTTTTATTGAACTTGTAAAGATGATTAAAAATTGTTCTCGGTTGATTTGTAATGATAGATATGTGATAATGACAGGTGGCGGTTATCGCTGTGATATTGCCGAATTTATTTTTCCCGAGATAATTAAGGCAATGGCTGAAATTTCATGAAAATTTTAATTGTAATGTACAAAAAATTTTATATAAATCAATTAAGGCATTTAATGTAAAGGAGCTATATGGGGAGTGTAGTGAAAAAAAGGAAAAAAAAGATGAGAAAGCATAAACACCGCAAATTGCTTGCAAAAACAAGACATAAAAGAAAAAAATAATATCATATTAAGGAATTTTTACTGTGTACGGCATTGGTCCCTGAAATTATTAACACCTGTAAAGAATTCACGCATCATTATTACCCAAAAGTAAAGACCTTTTTTGGTTAGGACGATTTCATTGTTTTTGGTTTTTCTTATCCCACCGGCAAGTTTAAAAAAGAGCATTTCCGGCCATAGATATTTAAGGAAACTATTATTATATTTTCCTTTAAGTATTTCTATATCTAAAGTTCTGCCAAAGAGTTTCATAAGAAAATCATATCGCATCTGTTCTTTTTTAGAAAAGATTTTTTGGGCGATTATAGGAAGATTCCCCTTATTTATAAGGTTTAAATATTGTTCTATAGAAAAGGTATCTGCAAAAATTTTACCGTCTATATACCCGAAAGAACCGCTTCCAACCCCGGCATAATCTTCATAATTTACTATATATTCGTCTATCATTTTTTTTTCATGGGAAAAACACCATGCTGAAGCGGGCATATATCCGGCCATTTGGAGCTCCTTTAAGATTAAATTATAAAACTTTTTTTCTTTTCCATAGCTAATCCTGCCAAATTTTTCTGCCAGGATTTTTTTTGTTGCAGTAGAGACCATTAAAGGATAGAAAGTTACCTGTTCAATTCCTGAGTCAATTATAGTTTTTACATCCCTCTCTACCATTTTTAGGGTCTGACTGGGAAAGTTAAATATCATATCAATATTTAAAGTATCAAAAACACCATGAGCTGATTCAAGTCGTTTTATTATTTCGTATCCGCTTCCATACTTTTCATAACGCTCCATTATTTTTAAAAGGGAATCATCGAAGCTCTGTA
>JAXHUS010000294.1:0-5126 GCA_034189305.1 Thermodesulfobacteriota bacterium
CTTCAAATCTACCAAAATAAGGTGAGTATCCGTACCCCCTGTAATAAGTTTAAACCCCAGATTTTTTATTTCCCTTGCAAGTATCCTTGCATTATCTACTACTTATGCTGGTATGACCTGAATTCCTGGCCCTCAGCTTCTTTAAAGGCTACTGCTTTTGCAGCAATGACATGCATTAGAGGCCCCCCTTGAATTCCCGGAAAGACCATATTATCTAACCCTTTTGCATAGCGGGATTTACTGAGAATTAATCCTCCCCTTGGCCCTCTTAAAGTTTTATGGGTGGTTGTAGTAACAAATTCGGCATATGATATGGGAGAAGGATGCAGGTCTGCAATAACAAGCCCTGCTATATGCGCAATGTCTGCCATAACCATTGCCCCAACTTCATCAGCTATTTCCCTGAACTTTGAAAAATTTATTAAACGTGGATATGCACTTGTACCTGCAACAATTAATTTGGGGTTGTGTTTTTTTGCAAGTGCCCTTACTTCGTCGTAATCAAGTTCATGGGTTTGTGGAGAAACCCCGTAATAAACAACATTATAAAGCTTACCCGAAAAATTTACTTTACTGCCATGAGTAAGATGCCCACCATGGGCAAGATCCATTCCTAAAAATGTATCCCCAGGGTTTAATGCCAAAAAATAAACTGCCATATTTGCCTGAGATCCGGAATGAGGCTGAACATTTGCATGTTCTGCATTAAAAATTTTTTTTGCCCTATCTATTGCAATCTGTTCAACCCTATCAACAAATTCGCATCCTTCATAATATCGCTTCTTAGAATAACCTTCAGCATACTTATTTGTCATGATGCATCCCTGTGCCTCAAGCACAGCATTACCAGCGAAATTCTCCGATGCTATAAGGTTTATTGTGTACTTCTGTCTTTCTATTTCATTATGAATTATACCTGCCACTTCCGGATCCACTTTATCCAGAATACTTTTTTTATTTATTTCAAATGCGGAAATTCTGTCCAGTCGCCTTTTGTGACGTCCTTCTTCAAAATCGGTTTTTAGCCATATAAGACAGATCTCTTTTGCACTATCTTCATCAATAATGTCACCACCCAGAACCAAAATATTCGAATCATTATGCTTTCTGCTTCTGGACGCTGACGAAGGATCATGACAGAGAGCGGCCCTTACACCGGAAAACTTATTGGCTAAAATTGACATGCCAATTCCAGTACCGCAAATAATAATCCCGCGATGAACATCTCCATCCGAAACACGCTTTGCAGCCATTGCTCCATAGTCCGGATAATCAACTGAGTCTTCGGAACTAAAAGTTCCACAGTCTATTACTGTATGACCTGAATTTTCTAAAAGAGCCTTTATAAATTCTTTAATTCTGAAGCCTCTGTGATCACAGGCAAGAACTATATCCATCTATTTACTCCAGGATATATGTAGAGGATTTTTATTTTAGCCTAAAATTGTAATCAAATATAATTTAAAAGGGAAAATTAAGCAAATCTTTTAAAAATTAGTGTTGCATTTGTCCCGCCAAACCCGAAAGAATTTGACATAACTATATTCAATTTCTCTTCTCTTGACTTATTTGGCACATAATCCAAATCACACTCTGGATCTGGATTTTCCAGATTTATTGTAGGCGGCACAAAATTATTATTTATAGCGAGTATTGAAATTATTGCTTCCACACCCCCTGCTGCCCCAAGAAGATGGCCGGTCATGGATTTTGTAGAACTAACAGGGAATTTAAGGCTATTATCACCAAAAACAGCTTTAATTGCCCTGGTTTCTGAAATGTCATTAAGGGGTGTTGAGGTACCATGGGCATTTATATAATCTATATCTTGAGGAGATATAGAAGCCCCTTCAATAGCTTGCTTCATACAACGTACAGCTCCTTCCCCGTCCGGTGAAATAGCAGTAATATGATAAGCATCACCTGTAAGGCCATACCCTATAATTTCAGCATAAATTCTGGCTCCCCTTTTAAGTGCATGAGACAGTTCTTCTAAAATCAAGACGCCAGCCCCCTCCCCCGGAACAAATCCATCTCTATCCCGATCAAAAGGTCTGCTGGCTTTTTCTGGAGCATCATTTCTTGTGGAGAGAGCCCCCATTGAGTTAAATCCACTAATCATAAGGGGAGTAATTGAAGCTTCAGTTCCTCCAGTAATCATTACATCGGCATCACCTCTGGAAATCAAATGATAAGCCTCCCCTATGGAATGAGATGAAGATGCACAGGCAGTTACAACACAGGTATTGGGTCCTTTTAACCCAAGTTCTATGGCAACAATACCTGGTGCCATATTAGCCAGCATCATGGGAATAAGGAAAGGAGAAACCTTTTCAGGACCTCGCTCCTGTAAAATAGTATGATTCTTTTCCAGGGTTTGTAAGCCGCCAAATCCCGTACCTAAAAGAACCCCTATTCGATAGGAATTACTTGATGTTATCTCAATTTCAGCATCTTCGACGGCCATTTTACTTGCAGCAACAGCAAATTGCAGGAAAGGATCAGAGCGTTTTTGTAATTTTTTATCCATATATAAATTGGGATCAAAATCGGTTACTTCACCGGCAATCTTGGTCTTAAGACCTGAGGAATCAATTTTTTCGACTTTTCTAATGCCGGATTTTCCTTTACAAATAGAACTCCATGTTTCATTGATCCCAATACCCACAGGAGTTATAAGCCCTATTCCTGTTACCGCTACTCTTTTTCTCAAAATAATACCTCCATAATAGACTATAATCTAATTGATTTCGAGCAATTAATTACTTACCCCTTTCACCGACTTTTTTAATTAAACTCCTCGGGCATTAATGTATTCAATAGCATCTTTCACTGTCTGAATCTTTTCTGCATCCTCATCGGGTATCTCCTGACCGAATTCTTCTTCAAGGGCCATAACAAGTTCTACCAGATCAAGAGAATCAGCGCCCAGATCATCAACAAAATTACTGTCAGTTTTTATTTCATCCTCACCAACTCCAAGTTGTTCTGCAATTATTGCTTTAATTTTTTCTTCAATTGACAATATTATCAACCTCCTTTCTTAATTAAAGTTTTACTAAAATGAATACCCGTTCAGTTTTAGGGTCTCTCCCAGAACCCTTACCACAGAACCTAATTACATATAGAGACCCCCGTTCACCTTTATAACATTTCCTGTAATATAGCTTGCATTCTCGGATGCAAGGAATAGAACCGCATTGGCCACATCCACAGGAGATCCCAAACGGGACATGGGAATCTGTTCTATCAGTTTTTCACGATATTTTTCAGACATTGCTCTGGTCATGGCAGTATCAATAAAACCCGGCGCCACAGCATTAACATTGATATTACGGGAGGCTAATTCTCTGGCTATACTCTTTGTAAGCCCAATAACCCCGGCTTTAGAGGCTGAATAGTTGGCCTGACTTGCATTTCCCATTTCTCCTACAACAGAAGAGATATTTATTATTTTCCCGTATCTTTGTTTGATCATATTTCTTGCTACAGCCCTCATAGTATTAAATGTACCCTTCAAGTTTGTTTTAAGCACGAAATCCCAATCATCTTCTCTCATTTTTACAATTAAATTATCCCGGGTAATACCTGCATTATTTACAAGTATATCCACATGACCAAAATAGTCCACAGTCTTTTTAACCATCTCCTCAGCTTCTTTATAGTCTGCCACATCGGTTTTTATAGCAACAGAGTCCACCCCGGTCGCTTTAATTTCTTTTACTATCTCTTTTGCAAGATCCATATTAATATCACAAACTGCAACCTTTGCACCATTGTCTGCAAATAGAATAACAATTTCTTTGCCTATACCCTGCCCTCCTCCAGTAACTATTGCAACTTTGTCTTTAAGTATCATCTTAAACCTTCTTGAATATTACCTTTAGTTTATTTAAATCAGAAACATTGGAACAATTATATGTTTTTACATCACGATTAATTCTTCTCATTAACCCTGTTAAAACCCGGCCGGGTCCAATTTCTATTACTTGATCCACACCTTCATAAATCATTCTATTCATTGAATCTTCCCATAGTACCGGACTTTGTACCTGCTTAACCAAAAGCCTTTTTACTTTTTCTTCGGAATTATTAATACATGCATCTACATTTGCAATTACAGGAAATGTAAAATTATTCAAATTAATATTTGACAATTCTTTTTCTAATTTTTCCCCGGCAGAATCCATAAGGCTACAGTGAAATGGCGCACTAACAGAAAGGGGAATTCCTTTGCCTCCCAGCCTTTGTATCTCTTTTTCCACCGCAGCAACCAATCCCTTTTCACCGGAAATGACAATTTGTTCGGGACCGTTAATATTAGCCGGCGTTACAACGCCATCCTTACCTATACTTTTACAAATTTTCTCCACCTTTTCCCGCTTGACACCTAAAATAGCGGCCATACCCCCCAAACCTGGCGGAACCGCCTCCTGCATAAATTTTCCTCTCAAACGCACAATTTTTACCGCATCTTCAAACTTCATAACTCCAGAAACAACAAGAGCCGTGTATTCTCCCATGCTGTGTCCTGCAGTAAAATCAGGAAGTAATTTTAATTCTTCCTCAAGCACTCTGTAGGCAGCGTAACTTGCGGTTAATATGGCAGGTTGTGCATTTTCCGTTAAGGTTAGAGTGCTCAAAGGTCCTTCAAAACAAAGTACTGACAGACTAAATCCTAAAGCGTCATCTGCTTTTTTTAAAATATCTTCTGCCACAGAAAAGTTCTTTACAAAATCCTTTCCCATTCCAACATACTGAGAACCCTGACCAGGAAAAAGAAACCCAAGTTTTCCCATTAAAACACCATTGATAATATTTTGCGTAGTTTGTCTTCAATAGCCAATTGCTTTAACACTTTAAGACAATTTAATAAAATATGAAAAACTTCCAGCATTTTTATTGCGATCTCTTATGAATCGGTTATTCTGTAAAAATCCTTTCAACGGACAATTGATAATAAACAAACCACATTGTCTTATGTATTTTAAATGACCTTTATCTGTTTTCGAGAATATTCCTTTATTAGATTTAACCCTATAACGTTTCTCTGGATTTGATTTGTTCCTTCATATATCTGTAAAATCTTTGCATCTCTCATCAACTTTTCAGCGGGATAATCCCGC
>JAXHUS010000295.1:0-6669 GCA_034189305.1 Thermodesulfobacteriota bacterium
CCAATAATTCTGACGATAATGATAAATCCCTCTTTCTATAAGCTGTTCATTGTTAATTGTCTGATTTTCTAAATGGGAACAACCGGGAAAAATTAACAATAAAAAAAGGGAAATGACGGAAAGCAAATCCTTTTGAATCATCACCAGAAGATTGTATATCTATTGTTCGTATTTATTAAGTTTACTTTTTGCCTTTTTGTAGTATTCATTATCTGGTGGCAAAATCTCTATAATAATGTTCCATTTTTGTATTGCTGCATCCAGGTTGCTACCTTCTAAGACATATCCCTCCTGGTATAATTTTTTGGCTTTTTCATATAGTCTTGCGATACCGGCCAGACTTTCCTGATGTTTGGGCATTATACTTAACGCCTTTGACCACTCTTTGTTAGCCCCTTTAAAGTCTCCCTTTTTATATACTTCTTCTCCTCTTTTATAATATATGTCTGCCATAAAGGTACCTGCTTTTTTGTAAAAATATGACTTTCTTGTACCTGCAATCTTCATGTCTAAAACCAGCATAGAATTCCAATCTTTAAAAGCAGGTTCATATTGACTTTTTTTATAATATGAAAGTCCGCTGTAGTATAATTTTTTAACTTTATCCATATCGGCAGATAATCTTTTATACTCCTTTATATAATTAGTTTTATTGGGCAGCTTTAAGCCATTTATTCTTCCCAGTTCCTTTTTGGCCTCTTTAATATTTCCTAATATATAAGCCTTTTTACTTTTATTTATGATGGACCTTGCCTGATTTTCCTTTTGTTTTAATTCCTCCAAACTTTTCATTGCCAGGTACTTTTCTTTATCCATTGCCATCTTCTTTTTCATGTCTTCTATTTTCTCTTCAGCTTCTAAAATTTTCTGCCTGGCATCAGAATAATAACTACTTGAATTTCCAATCCCACGAAACTGTGCTATAGCTTCTTCATAAGAACCTTCCTGAAAAAGCGACATTGCGTTATCAAACTGCTTTTCAGTTTTTAATTCAGCCTTAGCCAATTCTTGATATTCAATAGCTTCTTTGTTTCCAGGGTTTAATGCTAAAATCTTATTGCTGTTCTGGATTAATTTATCCCACTGCCTGGACTTTTTTAAATCCCCGGCCATGGTCAGATATTCACTTATAAGTCTTTCTGTTTCTTCTTTTTCCTCCTTTGTCAGTTCCAATGCTGCCTTTTTTCTTTCTGTTTCTTCTCTTTTTTGACTTCCGACTTTAATAATTACAATTATTAAAATCAAAGCCGCCAGTATGCCAACGGTCTTTTTATTCAATACTTTTTGGATTAGATTTTTTTCTGTTTTACCCTTTGATGGTGTCTCTAATGTTTCAGGTGTGAAAATTTCACCCTTTCCCACAAACCTGAATTTAATACTACCAAATTCTACAATATCTCCTGGTTTAATACTGGCATCCTTAACCAGATTATCATTGATTTTAATCCCGTTTTTACTTTCCAGGTCCTTAACCCGATAACCACTCTCATCAGTTAAAATTAAGGCATGATTCTTGGAGATGGAAGTATGTTGAATGGATATTTGGTTATCCGGTGCCCGGCCGATTTTAATTTCCGGTTTATCCAGGATATACTCTTTACCACGATATTCTTCACTTATGCCCGCCAATTTGGCATATTGTAATACCTCTGAATCAGCCATAATAGTTTTTCCTGTATCCTCATCCTTACTATCTTTCGTATCAATTATGGTCTTTTCTGTTTCCACGGTAGGAGATTCCTTATCCACTTCACTGATAACGGTTTTCTGGGATTCCGCCTCATGTACTATGGTTTTTGCTTCTTCAGGCACATCCTCAGTGATTGTTTTCTGGCTGTCTTCTATTTCCTCCCCCTCTTTCTCTACAATTAATTTAATATGTCCAATCTCGATAACATCTTTAGCTTTAAACTCGGTTTTTGCTTCTATTTTTACTCCATTAATGAATACCCCGTTACTGCTTCCCATGTCCTCAATCAGGGCTTTGTTTTCTAAAAAGGTTACTTTAGCGTGATTTCTGGATACACTTGTGTCATCTAAAAAAATGGCATTCTTCTTGTCCCGGCCTATAATAAGTTCCTTTCCTTTCAGAGGATATTCCGTCTTTGTGCCATCTTCTTTTACGTGAGATAATTTATACATCTGTCCTCCACAAAATGAATTTTAAGGAATGTCCTGGTATAATCCTTCTTCCGCGGTTTGATAACGAGAATCATTAGTATCAGGGATCATGGACATGATGATTTTATATTCATTCACAGCAGTCTCATAATCCTTAAGCTTGAAAGCCTTTTGAGCATTAAATAGATGTTTCTGGTATTCTTTTTCCAGTTCTAAGGAAGCCATGGAAAGTCCCTCCATGGCTTCCTTATAAAAGTCGGGTTTTTCAGAACAGTTTTCCATATAATCAAGGGAATCTGTATATGCTTTTATGGAATTATATAAATTTGGATAACTTATAGACTTATCCTTATATTTTCTCCGGGCAAGTCCGAAACTTTCCTTTGCCCTTGTAAGATTACACTTTAGCAACTTTTTCCATTTGATGCTCACCTCTGTTAATCCCCAGCTTTCATCTTCGGGTGGATTTAAAGTATTATCAAAAACCAGAAGATTATCCATTGAACTGTCAATCTGCTTCCATGGCAGCTTTATATCTTTTACTTCCTTCCAGCCCGAAGCAACAGGGGAGTTGCCAATTACCTCACCATTCAGGGAAATTACTACTTCGTCCTTTTTTTCAATCCCGCCGATGGTATACGTTAAAAATGCCTTATGGTCAGTTTTACCCTTAAAAGTGAATATTACTTTATCTTTATGGGTTCTGTCCTGTTTACAATTGCCGTAAATGTCTTGAGCGGGAAGGGGTATAGGAATATTGGAAATATCTTTAACCGGGGCTTTATCTACAGATTCTTTCTTTAAAAACAAAGAAAGACATAAAATAATAATACATATTATACCCAGACTACCTGCTATAATGGGATTTTTTATTAACTGAGGAAAATTTTTTATGATTCCCTCTCCTCCAGTCAGGGATTCTAATGAAAGGGGTCCTTCTAAAGATGAGCCATGAAGGGTAAACTGAAATTGGGTATCTCCAATTTTTATCCTGTCCCCTGATTTTAATTCTTTCTCTTCAATTTTATTTCCATTAACAATGGTTCCGTTTTGACTGCCCAGATCCCTTAAAAGAGGAATATTTCCTTTAAATTCTATTTTAGCATGCTGGCGGGATACCTTACGGTCATTTATTATTACATCATTAGGCCCGGTCCTGCCAAATGTGACCTCACTTTTGTCAAATTCAAATTTATTTTTTGCACTGGCAGGTTCAATAATCTCTAATGTGAACTTCATGGTAAAATCTTTCTGATTTTAAAGTTTTATTAAAATAATCCACTTCCCATTAATTTAAAAATTATAGGAGTAAATAGGATTATAAAAACCGTTGGGAAGATGAAAGCGACCAGAGGTAAAAGCATTTTAACAGGCGCCTCCATGGCCATTTTTTCAGCCCTCTGAGCCCTCTCGGTTCGCATCTGTTCTGATAGAACACGCAGCACAGGACCTAACGGGGTTCCTAATTGATCAGCCTGAATCAGGGCGGAAGAAAAGGTAGAAACTTCCCTGATCTGAAGTCTTGAGGCTAAATTCTGCAGGGATTCGCGCCTTGTTTTACCCAGCCGGACTTCCTGAAGTAAAAATAGTAATTCCCGGTTTAACGGGCCTGGTTTTGACTTTTCCACCACCTTTCCTATGGCACCGTAAAAATCCAGGCCGGCTTCCACTCCCAGTGTAAGCAAATCTAAAAAATAAGGCATATTCCTTATCACTTCCTTTACCCTTTTTTTCGTCAAATCCTTAAGCCAGATATCCGGATAGAAAAAACCCAATATAACGATAATTAATAATATAAGTAAATTTAAATGACCTGTGGTACTCAGAATCATTATTCCAAGAATTAAGGCAAGAAAGGCTGCCAGTTCTTTTAAAGCAAGAAATTCCATGGGGCTGAACCCGGAAGGTGAGCCTGCCAGTATTAATTTTTCCTTGGCTTTAAATTCAAACTTGGTTAGCTTTAGCTTTTTGTTATAAAGGGCAAGTACCCTTAATAAGGGTATAAAGAGCTTATATAAGGGCCCCTGAGCTTTAATTTCTTCGTCAGTTTGAAAAATAACACCTTTAACCTCTTCTGGAACCCTTACCTTAGCAATCATACCAAAGATACTAAATATAAATAGAAATACGGACACAAAACATAAAATACTTATAATAACCAACTTCTATCCCCTTAAATTTTAGAGATTAAAAAGTTAAAGCAAAATTTTATACATCAACTGAAACAATCTTTTTAATAAATAGCCCGCCCAGGCCTAACAAAACAAGGCAGGCAGTAATAATTAAGTATCCTATCCATGTTGTAAAAAGAGGAATCATAGATTCCGGGTCCATCCAGTATAAAACCAACCCCAATCCAAAAGGCATAAGCCCTACGACCATTCCCTGCATTCGCCCCTGTGAAGTAAGGGCCTTTACTTTCCCCTCCATCTTATAGCGTTCCCTTATTGTGTTAGCTAAAAGGTCAAAAATTTCCGCAAGATTTCCACCGGTACTCCTTGCAATAGTTGCCGATGAAACCACCAGGCTGAGATCTTCACTGGGCACCCTCTTGGATAAATTTTCTAAGGCCTGATCAAGGGGAACACCCAGTTTATTTTCCCGCACCAGAAGACCAAATTCCTGGGCGATGGGAGGTTGTGTTTCTTTAATTATATAATCAATGGCCTGAATCAGTGTAAAACCAGCCCGCAAAGACCCTGACAGGGTGGGTAGAATCTCGGACAGTTGCTGGTTAAACTTCTCCATCCGCCTTTTCTTAAGCTGCCATAAAATAATCCGCGGAAGAATAGCGCCTATGATTCCAAAAAGAACGGCTGCAAAAAGATTGAATGTTATAAGAAAGCTAACAAAGGCAAAAGAAATGGTAATTAACAAATTGATATAGAAAAGCTGCTCAGGTGAAAAGGAAATAAACATACTATCCAGAGTTCTTGATGCATACTCCACATACTTTTCTTCATACTGGGAAAACCCTTTTTGTACTATCTCCAATCCCACCAGGGTAGAGATTACTACAGATGCAAATATTGCCATATATATAATTATTTCACCCATTACTCTCCCTTTTTAGCTGTTTATTATTGAAATATAGACATATCAATGGAAATGCCCGCCTGCCTGAGGGATTCAAAAGCTCTTGGTATATAACCACTGGGTTTAAACTCCCCGATAGTTTTACCATTTTCATCAAAGCCATGTTCTTCAAACTTAAAGATGTCCTGAAGGGTAATAATCTCACCTTCCATCCCTGTAATTTCGCAGATCTGAATTATTTTACGCGCCCCGCATTTTAGCCTGGTTTGTTGAACAATAATATCTATGGCTGAAGCAATCTGATCCCGGATGGCACGGGAAGGCAGTTCCACCCCTGACATTAAAACCATGGTCTCAAGACGGCTTAACATATCCCTGGGAGTATTGGCATGACCAGTGGTTAAAGAACCGTCATGACCGGTATTCATAGCCTGAAGCATATCAAGGGCTTCCCCTCCGCGGCATTCTCCTATTACTATTCGGTCAGGCCTCATCCTGAGACTATTCTTTACCAGATCCCTGATGTGTATTGCCCCCTTTCCTTCAATATTGGGCGGACGGGATTCCAGGGAGACCACATGGTCCTGTGATAACTGTAATTCAGCGGCATCCTCAATTGTTACTATTCTTTCATCTTCCGGAATAAAAGATGATAGGACATTTAAAAGGGTGGTTTTTCCCGAACCGGTTCCCCCTGAAATAAGAATATTCTTTCTGTTTTCAACACATATTTTTAAAAACTTTGCCATGTTTTCAGTCATGGCACCAAATCTGATCAAATCTTCAACCCTGAGCTTTTCCTTGGAGAACTTTCTGATGGTAATAGTAGGGCCATTGAGAGCCAGGGGAGGAATAATGACATTTACCCTGGAACCGTCCATTAAACGCGCATCCACCAGGGGGGAACTTTCGTCTATCCTCCGCCCTATAGGGGCCACGATCCTTTCAATAACCCCAAGAACCGCCTCATTGCTGCTGAAATTTTTGTTGCTCAGGGTAAGTTTGCCGCTGATCTCCACATAAATCCGGTCTTTGCTATTGACCATTATTTCATTTACCCTGGGATCGGAAAGGAGATCCTCCAGAGGTCCTAAACCAAGGGCCTCGTCTAAAATATCCTTTATTAAGTTTTCCAGTTTAATCACTTTGGGTATTTCGGACTGCATTTCCTTTAAAATATTTTTTACCGCACTTTCAGCACGGCCTCGAAGATCCGCTGCATCCATATCTTCTAAATTAACCCTCTTTAAATCCATAAAATCGATCAACTTATTCTGGACAGTAGCCTTTAACTGTATAATCTTTTCTTCCTCGCTAACAGGTTGGGATTCATCGGGTTCCGGTCGGGGAATTTCAGACGGCGCCTTCTCCTTTTTTATGCCTGAAGGCACAATTTGTGTTTTATCGGCCGCTTCATCTTCACGGTAAGTCAGAAGCTCTGAATCCACTTCAATGATATACTCCTCTATCCTTATTTTATCTTCCAATTTTAAAACATAAGGAATACTGATT
>JAXHUS010000296.1:0-4865 GCA_034189305.1 Thermodesulfobacteriota bacterium
GCATACAAAGGCACCGGAACCTTTAAATACCTTTAAATCGAAATTGAAATTACTGTTAAGAATATTATTTCCAAGAAAACCCTTTGATTTTGCTTGATGTAAAGCTTTTTCAACAAACTCAACGGCAAGGGGATATTCCTGTCTTATATAGATAAATCCAAATTCCGCCCCCACAGTATATGCTAAGATAATTATTCCTTCAAGCACCTGATGGGGACAGCTTTCTAAGATGGCTCTATCCATAAAAGCCCCAGGGTCTCCTTCATCTGCATTACATATTATATATTTCGGTTTTGTGGAAGCATTAACACAAAATTCCAGTTTTCTCCCTGTTGGAAACCCGGCTCCTCCTCTTCCCCGCAGACCGGAATCCTTTATTTCATTGGTAATTTCTTCTGGCGCCTTTTCTAAAGCTGTGGCCAGACTTTTATATCCATCATAAACCAGATACTGATTTATGTCGCAAGGATCTATAAGACCGCAATGTTTAAGAATATAACGTTTCTCTCCGTAAAATCTTGGCAGAAGGGATACGGGAGGAATGATTTCATTTTCTTCAAGGGCGCCGAGAACAAGCTCCAGACATGGATCGTCTTCCATAAGAAATCTTCTAACCAGAGATTTTGCTGTGACAGGATTTATATGGTTGTAACAAATTGAAGGGAAACCGAATTTTTTAATAATTACCAGAGGTTCTGCATAGCAGTGTCCCAAACACCCTGTTTGAATAAGACGGGCATTAATACCGGACTTATCCATCTCCTCTTTAAATGCCTTAACAACTTCCAGAGCACCTGAAGCTATGCCGCAGGTTGCGGTACCTATTAGGATTAAGGGGTCTTCTTCATCTTCAAGTTTTTTACATTCAGTTTCTGCCCGCTCCTTTATTTCATAATAGTTGGCAAGAATTTTTGTTCCGGAATCATCCATCTTTCTTTTCCAGATCCACTCCCATATTAAGTAAGAGTCCGTCCACCTTTGTAGTCATCATATCTCCATGGAATTCACTGCCTATAACAGCCACAGGCGCCATGCAACAGCAGCCGACACATGCAACACTGTCCAGACTGAATTCCCGATCCTCTGTGGTTTCCCCTTCCTTTATTTTAAGCCTTCTTTCCCATGATTCAAGAATGATTCCGGCTCCCTTGATATGGCACGCCGTCCCTATGCATACCTTAATAGGATGTTTGCCCGGTGGGTTAAGCCTGAATTGATTGTAAAAAGTGGTTACCCCGTAAACTTCACCGTAGGAAATGTCCAGATGATCCGCTATTGTATACATTGCAAAAGAAGGTATATATCCTAAATTTTCTTGAATTTGCTGCAGGATAGGAATAAGATTGTATCTATCATTCTCATAAAGAGAAACAATTTGTTTTACATCATCTTCTTCTTTTGAATCCTCAATCATTTTTATAGATATATGACTAATTTAAAACTATATTAATTATATAATTAATACATGCTAACTGTCAAGTTACCAGGTGAATTGTCAACAATTGAGTGCCTTCGGGAATGGATTTGACATTATAAACAGTTTTTATTATTCGGATTGATGTTTTTAATGATAAACTCTTTGGTATAATTTTTCGCAGGCCGGAAGATCCGGGATGCTTTTTTATTTTGTCCTTTAACAGTGCCGATTCTATCGAAAAAATAATGGTAAAAATACACTAATTCATTTTCTAATAAGAAAATCTTTTCCACCGAAAATTACTGCATTAACCATCCCTGTTTTTGGAAACCTTTCTTTACTGTATATATTTTTTAATAATGGCCAGATTTTTTTCATTTGCCCCCCTATTCCTTTCTATAATATTATGCCCCCCTTCTCCAAGTCTATTCAGTTCTTCTTCATTATTGAGGAGTCTTTTCGCAGTTTTGTATAGCTCCTCCTTATTGTATACTTTTATTCCTCCCCCTTCATTTATTAGTTCTTGAGATATGTCGGCAAAATTATAGACAAAAGGGCCAAAAAGAACCGCTTTTTTATATTGAACCGGTTCTAAAAGATTGTGTCCACCTATATCAACAAGGCTTCCCCCTACAAAAACAAGGGTTCCTATACTATATAATTTCGAAAGTTCTCCAATTGTATCTAAAAGGATTCCATCCGTTATTTTTTTAATATCTTCTGATCTCAATCTTGTTCGCCTTATAAGATTTACCTTCTTCGAAACAGATAGGTTTTCCACCTCTTGAAATCTTTCCGGATGGCGGGGAGCCAAAATCAATACCAGATCAGGGTATTGCCTTTTCAACATTTTAAAAACCTCTAAAACTATTTCTTCCTCTCCCTTATGGGTACTTCCTGCAATAAAAACTCTGGATTTATCGGGAATATTGAGTAAGATTTTAAGTTTAGCTCGATCTTCAGAAGAAAGGAAGATAGTCTCCTGGTCAAACTTCTGACTGCCGGTTATAACAACCTTATGGGAAGCAGCGCCAATTGCAATAATGCGCTCGTAATCCTCTTTTGTCTGCATACAGAAAAAATTTACTCCTTCAAGAACCTTTTTAAAAAATGAATAGAATTTAATATATCTTTTAAAAGACTTTGGTGATATCCTTCCATTGATTATTCCAGTGGGAATCCCTTTTTTCTTTAGTTCCCAGAAAAAATTAGGCCATATCTCGGTTTCCGTAGCTAAAAAAATTTTCGGATTTACCTTTTTTAGAAGGTACTTTACCGCCCACAGGTAATCCAGGGGAAAATATATAATACAATCTGCCTTGCCTGCCCTTTTTTTTGCAGTAAAATTACCGGTTTCTGTAACTGTGGAAATTAGTATTTTCTCTTCAGGATATTCTTCTTTTATCTTATCTATAAGGGGAATATATACAAGAACCTCTCCCACTGAAACTGCATGAAGCCATATTGGCTTCTTTCCGTCTAGATTGGCTATTAAACGCAAAGGAAAATATCCAAGCCTTTGAAGAAGTCCTGCTCTGTATTTCCTGTGTCTGATAAGTTTAAAAAGAATAATAGGACTTAAAACTAAGGTTGCTGTTAAAATAAAAATATTATAGAGGATATACATTTAAGATATCGTACTTTGTTAGATAATCAAATAGGAATATCGATATAATCCCAAAAATTACAGTTGCAATTTTTTTAGTAAATTAAAATTCAAATAGCAAAATGTAAAATAAATATTGGGTATAGGGGTTTATTAACCTATACCTTAAACCTTTCACCTTATACCATAAGAATAAAAGTAAGTGTTCATCTGTTAGCCGTCAGCTTACCGCAAAAACAAATTGTTAATCAAATATCTACCACCATGTAAAAAGCAGCGATTTGTTGAACTGGCTGCAATTTTTTCAAGGGGCAACAATCAACCGACAATAACCAAAATATCAAAAAAGTGTTAATTTGTAAAAGCTAAAGACAGAATTGATTAAGACCAAGTCAATATAAACCTCAAAATTGCAGTTACAATTTTAGGTAAATTCAAAATAAAGGTAAGGTTAATGGTACAGGGTATAAGATACAAGGCACCCTACACCATAACCTTGATAGCAAAGAATAAAAAAGTGAAATTAAATTTCCCCATTTTTCTATTGCCTTTTACTTTTTGTACTGCTTAAAAAATTCAAACGTATTTTTTTGGGTTTATTGTTATCCGTTGTTTATCCAGTAAAGGAAAAACAGTGATCTTTTATAACTTACTCATGTGCCATGATTTTCTTTTTAAATTTTTCAAGGGGCCTCCAATGGGAAAACTGATCCAGATATGAGTAGATAACGGGAACAACTGCCAGAGTGAGTACGGTGGAAGAGAGTAGCCCCCCACATATAGCCACGGCCATTGGCTGCCGACTTTCACTCCCCACACCTATACCCAGTACAACGGGTAGAACTCCCGCTATGGTGGAAATAGCAGTCATTAGAATGGGACGCAGACGGGTAGCTCCAGCTTCTACCAGGGCATCATTAATATTCATTCCCCGTGCACGTAGTTGATTTGTATAGTCAATAAGAAGAATTCCATTTTTTGTTGCCAGACCCACCAAAAATACCAGGCCTATCATTGAAAAAAGATTAAATGTGTTATTTAAAAGGAAAAGCAGACCAAAAGCTCCTATAAATGAAAGTGGAAGCCCCATCATAATGGCAAAGGGCTGGCCAAAGCTTTCAAACTGTGCGGCAAGTACTGCATAGGTTAAAATAATTGCCAGAATAAATGCAAAAGCAATATATTCCCCTGTTTCCTTAAAAACTTCCGCACTTCCTGAAAACTTGGTTGAGTATCCTTCGGGTATAATCTCGTCGGCAATTTTTTGCACCTCGGCCATGCCGTCGGCAAGCAGCTTTCCTTCCAGGTTAGCATAAATTCTGGCAGAACGCTGGCGGTCCATACGATTTATAGCATTAGGCCCCACACCGGTTTCAATAGTGACAAAGTTAGTTATATCAAAAAGTTCCCCCTTATTGGATCGAATCCAGATACGCTGAAGGTCTTCGGGCAGGAGACGTTGCTCCCTTATAAGCCTTAAACGTATATCATATCTTTTTCCTCCTTCTTTGTAATCTGAAACATCTACACCACCCAAAAGCGACCCAACAGCAGAGGCAATGTTACGAATATTAATACCCGCATCCGCTGCCTTTTCTCTGTCAATTTTCACCCGCACCTCAGGTTTTCCGATTTCGAGATCACGGGTAATTCCTACATATCCTGGAATTTCGGATAGACGGTTCATAACAGCCCGTGAGTATCGGTCAATTCCTTCAATTTCAGGACCCTGAATAACAAATTGTATATCTTCGCTTCTGGTTCCTCCCCCAAGAGCCGAAATATCAGTGGCTATCCCTCTTATATCAGGTATTTCCCCAAGTATGCCCTGTACAATCATCT
>JAXHUS010000297.1:0-4590 GCA_034189305.1 Thermodesulfobacteriota bacterium
TTCCGATGTAGCATAACATATATTATATACCAATTACCACCTTTTTTCATACATCTATTATTAGGAATAAATGGTTGCATTTAGACATTTTTAGACAAGATTCCTAATAATAGGAATAAATAATTCCTAATAATAGACATTTTTTATGGAGGAGATCTACTCTTAATATTCCTATTATTAGCCATTTTTCGGAGAATTCGATTTTCTAAACCTAACAAGCGAATTTCTTTATATGCAAGTTCCCAAGCTTGCTTCTGCTTATTCCATCTTCCACCTGCTCCTTTAACAATGTTTTGTATGTATTTTTCATGGTATCCTATTCGTAGATACATGATTTTATTCATGGGTATAATATTTTTATTTATTTTTAAAGGCGCTGACTCAACAACCAGCTCTATTGTTTTCAATCGTCTCTGCGATTGATGATCATCTCTATATCGAACGCAAATGAGGGCGTCTCCGTATTTTTCAAGCCATTTTTTTGTCCCTGGCTGTCCAGGCATCATTTTTTTGGTTATCTTCATTTTGTAGTCTATCAGCGGGGCTTGTCACCGCCATGCCACCTTTGTTCAACACATGTGTATAGATCATGGTCGTGCTTACATCCTTGTGCCCAAGCAATTCTTGAATCGTTCGTATATCGTATCCATCCTCTAAGAGATGCGTAGCGAATGAATGACGCAACGTGTGACAACCGGCTTGTTTCGTGATACCAGCTTTTCTTATAGTGTTTTTTACTGCTTTTTGTAAAACGGTTTCGAAAAGATGGTGCCTGCGTTTAGCTCCTGATCGTGGGTCGGTTGAAATATGATGTGCAGGAAAGACATACTGCCAAATCCACTCTTTTGCTGCGTTTGGATATTTTCTCTCTAATGCGTTAGGCAGGTATACATTTCCAAACCCGTCTTTTAGGTCTTTTCCGTGAAGGTTTTTCACTTTTTCTAAATGTTCTTGTAGTGGTTTTTTAAAGTTTGCGGTAATGGTACTACTCTGTCCTTATTCCCTTTGGTGTCCCAAACGGTAATCTGATTGTATTCAAAATCAATATCTTTCACCCGCAGTCGAAGACATTCCATCAGCCGCAGGCCGGCGCCATAAAGGAGCATGGCCATGAGCCAATACGTACCGGATAGATGTCTCAGGATCTTCTTGACTTCTTCACGGGTGAAAACGACGGGCATCTTTTGAGATGTCTTTGCCCAGACCAAATCGAGATCGCCGACCTCCTTTTTCAACACATGCTTGTATAAAAACACAATGGCACACAGGGCCTGGTTCTGGGTTGAGGCGGCTACATTTTCCTTTTCAGCAAGATGTGATAAAAACTTATTTATTTCTGCCTCACCCATTTCATTTGGGTGCTGTTTATGATGAAAAAAGATATATCTTTTGATCCAGCCTATGTATGCTTCTTCAGTGCGAATGCTGTAATGTCTGGTTCTAATTGCAGAGCGTAGCTGGTCAAGAAGTTTGGGTTTGTTTATGTTGTCAATGGAAACGTTTTCATCAATAATGTTCTTAAGCATTATGATCTATCTCCATATATTAAACAGTCATCTACAACGAGAGAATAGAAAAGTCAAGTGTTATTTAGTCCTTGGCTGCCACACACAAAACACCTAAAAAAGACAACGAACTTACCTGCTGATTCCTATTGTGATAACCCAGAGCAAGGTTCAACGTGTTCTTGTTCAAATAAAAGACATTCATATGCTGATGGCGAAACTGCTTTACGTGAAGCAAATAACCAGTTAGTATATAGCTTCTGTATAAGATCACAAAAGGAATATATTGACAACAGATATTTTAATCATTTATAATTTTCCCAGCTGGATAACTCCACTATTTATCATATTATACAGAAGCTGGATAATATCAAATGATACAAATTGCTGCTGATATACAGAGATTCCCTTTGATGCCTTTTTGGTCAAGAAAGAGATCCCTAAAACCTACCATTCTAAGTTTTATTATAGAAAATGGCTACGATATTATCTGGATTTTTGTCATAAATACCATTTCCACCCATCAAACAAAGAAAATCGTACACATTTTAGTAAAAAATTGCAAGAAAAACATCAGTGCAAAAGACTCCAGAAGTCAGGATTCAGGAGCCAGAATAATATAGTGATTTTCTTTTAATATTCTGAATTCTGGCTTCTGTCTCCTGACTTCTTATTTCGTTCATAATTTTATAGCTAAAAGCGATACCGGCAATGATACATTGAGTTTTAAGGTGATAAACTTGAATTAATAATACATTATTTTAGTCTTTTTCCGATCCAATTAAACCAGAGGGCAAAGTTAGGCCTTCTTTTTATTTCCTGGGCAAGTCTATTTTCATAGGTCTGATTTATGATTTTATGGGGTTTTATTACCCACACCCCGGCAGGATTTGAATTGGGAAGTATGCCCCAGGTCACATCTAAAAATTTGTCCCAGATGGGGCCTTCAATTAAAAATCTGTCCGGTTCACCTTTAATCTGATAGGATATTTTTTTTGCGCTGTTTAAAAGACTTACTACAACTGTTTTTTTATCCCAATAGCTTCTAAGCATGTTTTTGTTTGTATTGGATATTTCCAGAAGCTCCATGTAGGCTATTTTTTCTTCATCCAAATCTGTCAAAGAATCCTTGAATACGCTGTGGGGGACTCCATCTTCATCTGTGGTTGTCAAAACCCTTATAGTATCTTTACCTTTAAGGATGTCCAGCACTTCCTCCGGCAGTTTTTCCATCTTTCCCCTCCTTTAAAAAAGGTTTTATAGCAGTCTTCGCCAGTCCGAACTTGCAGACCAGGGCTCATCCATATAACATTCGAAAAAAAAGTTAAGCCCGACCTGAGAATTTTTCATCAAATGGTGGCGAGCCCTGTCCAGTTTTACATAAAATTCCAGTGGCGGTTGTTTTGCCCCTATTTTGTAAAAATAGGAGCCCGGCACAATTGACCAATTTGCAGATGTAGGGACTACCCCCCGGTCAAGTAAATATTTCCAGCCATCCAAGGTTGAGTTTATTGCCTGATCCACATCGTCAAAACCATAAGGAGGTGGAGACATTTCAACTCCCGTTACAAAAATAGAAGAGACATTTCCTTCCCCAAATATCTCTACCGCACCATTCATCTTTTCTATCCATTTCTTCCACCCAATATGTTTTTGTTTCCCCGGACAGATAAGCTTAAATCTCCCTTCATCCCAGACTTCCATATCGTTGTATATAGCTGAAACCCCTGCTTCATAAAGTTTATTATTTTGATCCTCGTCAAGGGGGCTTAAAAAAACCGCAATAGGCAGTCGATCGGGTACATGAGCTTCTTTACAGGCATCTTTTACGGCTTTTATACTCTCAAGATAAATATCAAGCTCCCGATTAAAATTATCTCCGGGATGCGATCCCCCGGTAAGACAAATATGTCTCCACTTCCCTTTTGCTTTTAATGCCTCTTTAGCTGCTTCATAAATATCTTGAGGGTTTGCCCTGGTTTTAAACCATCTTCCCATTTTCATCTGGTGTTTGGTGTTATAGTCCATATCACAGAATTTGCACTGGAGTCCCTCATTCCAAAAATGGCAATGGCGATAGGGGATAACAAAAAACACATCCCTGCTTTTAAGGAAGGCTACGGCCTGCATTGCAAGCCCGCTGCCTGTGGTTTTATCATAAAAATTCGGTCGGGGAGACCAGAAAATCTCTTCTAAGGGTTCACCATCTGAAAATATCCAAAATTTATCATCCAAAAGATCGATATAATAAGGATCTTCCTCTGGCGGACTTATGATAAGCCCTACATAGGTTGCATCTTTTAGATGAAAACAACCCGGTATTCCGTAAGATTCCGTTTGATCTTCATGGTGCCATTGAAATAAAGTCCATGGTGCATGTTCAAAAAAAGGGTCCTGGAGTCTTATTAAAGCTTCTCTACTTAAGGTAACCCCCCTTCTTAGCAAGTCTGTCTTTAATATAAAGTTTTTTGGCACGTCAGAATATTTTTCACAAACAAACTGAAACTCTTCTTTCCTCCCCATTGAAGGGTATTCTTTGCCGGATATTTTAAATTTTTGACCGCCCATCTTCTTCCTCCAAAAACTGCTTTATGATTTGCACAGTCCTTATAATATCATTTGTGGATTTTATCTATAAGTGTTTTAGTAAGGTCTTCCCTTTTCTTTCCAGGGTTTTTTAAGGCCGAAGTCTTCTGCTATAACTTTATAGCAGTTATAGCCCTGAATACTATGACCTGATCCATAAGAATGCCAGGCTGACCCGGTTCCATAGAGATTCTTTACAGGCATTCTATGCCCCGCAAGCTCCGGGATTGGCCTAACTCTGCCAAACTGGGAGGGAATATTATCTATGACACACCAGTTTCCTGCCGGACTAAAATTTCTACACATATTTGCTGTATAGAAAGGGGTTACCGGATTATAACCGATCACATTGTCCCAGGTCATATTGGGGGCATATTTTTGCCATGTCGCTATTACCTGTTCAGCATGGATTTTTTCATATTTTTTCCACTCATTCTCAGTCATTGAATCAGCCGAAAGGACAAATTGTTCCGTTAGAATAGTACACTCATTTCCAGGG
>JAXHUS010000298.1:0-4329 GCA_034189305.1 Thermodesulfobacteriota bacterium
CACGGAAGCAAACCGCAAACTAACCGATTCGGAATTTAATACCTATAAAACCCATACCACCCTGGGGCATGACATTATAAAGGAAAATAAGCACATTGATTCATTGATTGCTGCCGGGGTATCTCAAACTAACAAAAATTTGAGTAAAAAATAAAGGTTATCATCTTTTTGAAAAGTTCAAAAGTCTCATGTTAATTTCTAGTTTAGAAGACCCGATGCCTGCTTTGTGGCGTGGAGGGAGGAGGGAAATATTCTTGAAATTATTGTTAGCAGGTATTGGGATGTCTGGTCTGAAGAATCCCACGCCATCAAAGGCCCAATCTTCAAATAAGTTAAAGAAAGATTAGGAATTTCTCAATACAATACTATTATCCGCCTTACACCTATATGGCAATATTTGTCAAAAGTAATAATGTAATTTTATAATAAAATTTCGTTCTTCTATATCATTGCCAGAGGAATCAATTTAATGATGCAAGATGTTTAATTCGCTTTAACATATTAGGGTGGGTGGTGAGAAGCTCCATCATCTTTTCACCTCTGCCCAGTTTTACTGTTTTATGTCGAAGGTCAGCAAGTTCATCACTATCTATAGTGCCCGACATATCACGATCGACTTCTGAAAGCTCCTTCAGCTCTACCTGTGCCCTTGATGGATCATTGAGGAAGAATGCCTTCACCCCCTCCAACCTCTTCAGATCACCTCCATCTCGAGACCTGGCACTTCCGTAAACAAGTTTATAAAGGGCAGTGGCTAAATAATGGGGAGGATTGCCTAATTGCACACTCCCTGAATCGGCATAGTATTCCCGAATACGGGAGCCGTACAAAACCAGCAGATTGGTAAGAAAGTATAGAAAAAAAGCCCCCATTCCAACAAGGGCAGCATATCCTCCCCCCTCTCTTCTTTCCCCCATCATTCCCCCCCACATCATCCTCCATGCAATCCAGTAAAGAATGAGGGGAATAGCTGAAAGCAGGGTAATAATCATCATGTCCCGGTGTTTGATATGGGAAATCTCATGACCTATTACGGCTCTTAACTCCTCTTTGCTTAATAGTTTTTGGATTCCTTGAGTAACACATATCCTCCCATCTCTTATGCTTTTCCCAAAGGCAAAAGCATTTGGAATTGATAGGTTGGAAACCCCCACCTTCGGTTTAGGAATTTGTGCCCGTTGGGCAAGCTCTGCTACCATGCGGTGCAATTCAGGCTCTTCCTTCTCAGAGACCCATTTCACTCTCATCATAAACTGTACCATGGAAGGACCGATAAGATACTGGAAACCTAAAAATAGAAATGCAAGGACAATATATGAGTATGCACCTCCAGCGCCAATGTAAGTTCCAACTCCTGTGATCACCCCGTAGAGAACGGCAAAGAGCAGAGCCACTAAAAGCCACATCTTTGTATTAAGTCCCATATTAAATTACCTTCTTTTATGAATTTTATTAAGTTAAAATAATCTGTCTTTGATATTTAATTATATCCTAAAATATAAAATTATGCTTATACCTGAATAATATAAGTTTACGAGCGTTCTTATTAAATTCGTAGTAAAACCGTCAGCACGGCATCAACTTTGTTTTTCCTTTCCTTTGACAGCGCTTTTCAAAACATTTCTTACGGCATCTGCGGCACTGCTGCTGATCTCTTCTGCCGCTTCAATAGCAGATGTTGAAGCAATTTCAATTGCTTTGGCAGTATCGGCGCCAATATTGCCTGTGGCTTTAGCTGTTCCTTCAACAACAGCGACAGCTGTCTTTCCAACATCGGCCCCTACCTCTGAAGCTCCTTTGATAACTCCCTTAACGGCAGACTTTACAGCTATGCCAATATCCTCCCCAGCCTCAGCTGCTGCTTCAACAGCACCAGCAATAATCTGGCCGGCAGCTTTTTCTGTTGCCACCACAACCTGAGTAAAACCATCCAAGGCTGTCAATAAGACATCTCTTGTTGCTGTAACGATTGATTCTGCGGTGTCTCCTGCGCCCTTAATTGCCCCTAAACTTGCCCATTTAGAGGTTCGGCCTACTTTTGATAATAGCTCTTTCATTTTTACCTCCCGAGGGTTTTCCCCCTAAAAAACGTTAATAGTACAAGGGTTTTTATATAACTATTTAAAAAAATAAAATATATCAATAATAGTTTGACAATGTTAAAAAGCCAGCTTTGATAACTTTTTGGGTTTATTCATGACTGCAATTTTGCCATATGTATTAACTCAGGACCTGATATGCTTTTCCCTTTAGCTCATAACCAAACCTCCTTTTTATTGCGGGTAATGTTTTATTCATTGACGAATCGCCCGCTTTCGATTAATCAAATAGCCTTTTAATTGCGTGTATTCAACAATTAATAGACAAATTCTTATTTTATAACCTTCTTATTCTTATAATTTCTGCATTTATTATATCATTTAACAACAATCTCTGCCTTACTCAGGTATAATCAGGTTTATAACAAACATAACCATTGGGTCGCCCTTTTTGTCGACATTTGGTAATAAAGAAAATAATCATAAATATGAATCTATATAATATAAATTATTCCAAGTTGAAAGTCAACATTTTTAGCGTCCAAACACGGGAAATTTGTTCTGCTGGTGAAGTTCTGAAATAGTGAAGATTTTTTCATGTTTCTGATTAATTTAGGGTAAAATATTTCTTAAAGGATATGAAGTACTTGCAAATTATCAGGGTAGATTCTGTTAAATTAAGGTAACAGTTTTCTTATTTCAACAGCATTGCCATCTCCTGTTGGTGGAAAGATGTGGAAATTTTGCAAAATTCAATATTTCTTTTTTGTCAATCTAAATCGCATTTCGCAAAAGAAAACAAATTTACCGTGAGCATCCAAAATCCGGGATTGAATAATATATATTCTTCGCAACACCAATAAACATTTTAGAAATAACCTCTATATTTATAAGGTATAAATAGAAAAATGACCGTCTTGCAAAAGTGTGCCGGATTTTACCATTTCCAGCCCAGTGTGTATAGAAGCATTTCATCCTTTTTATCCCGCCCGGGGGCAGGGCTGTTGTCCCAATCAAAATTGTATTGAACGGTTGTATTAAACATTTTGTATACCGGAAGTCTGAAGCCTGTCCGGCTTCTAATAAAAATATCGTTAATATCCTCAAACCCGATAAATCCCTCATTAAAATGAAAAAACTGGACAGTTTTTTCAAATAAATATCTATCAAAATCCAGTGACCAGCGTCCTGATGAATAATTTTCATCTTCTCCATCATAATAATCTTTGCTAATATAGTTAAAACCTGATTCCAATGAAAGATTAGCGAACCGGGTTTCTAAAAATTGGTATCCCAATCCTAATCCACCCGCTGTTCTCAGTTTAAGGTCTTTAAATTCATCATTCTCAAAAAAAGCATTATTATAAAAAAACCATTTTTTGCTTAAAAAGTGATCATATTTCATATAGACAAGCACATTATCAGCAGTCTTTTCATCATCATCTTCAGCCCGGTTTACCTCACCACCAATAGTGTATCGGTTCTTTTCTGTTCGAGTAACCAGTTCAGTATCAATATGAAAATCCGACTTATCCGTATTGCCTTTATTTTTTGTTCCGCCAATATTTACATGGCCTTTTAACTTTACAATGGGCCCTCCAACTTTTGGTTTAGGATTTATTGACTTAACTTCTTTAAGGTTAAAAGATACGGTCTCAACAATTTTACCCATCTTAATTTTCATTTTTCCATCGTCAGAAGGCTTTGTAATCCCTTTAAGTGAAGTCTCATCACTGAGTACTATATTAACAGATTCATCTGTTTTGACATTCGCCACATCCCCCCATTTTATCGATATTTCTCCAGCATAAGAAGTCCTGAAAATTAATTTTCCTTCTTCCATACGCATTAATTTCCCAGTTATTCGGTCCCCATTATTGAGACTGATTTCATCAGCAATAACACTACCTATATTTAAAACTATAATCATAAAAATTAAAGTAACTACTTTAAAATTGATTTTCATATATTGTTTCTTTTTTGATTGAAAATATCTGATATTTTGTTAAACCTTTTGAAGAATGTTAACAAAACTCTTAAAATAAATCAAATAATAATTGGTAGTTAATGGAATTTACTTAAAAATTAAATTTTAGAAATTTCATTTGATTTAGATTTAAGATACTGATAAAAATAGCATTGTATATGGAGTCGATAACCTTTTTTATTTATGCCTTTGCATCTATCTTTGCTATTGTGAATCCAATCGGCGGGTTAATCACATTTATCTCATTAACAGGGGGAATAAGGGATATAGAGAAAAAAGCTATAGCAAATCGTTCGGTTGCAA
>JAXHUS010000299.1:0-5738 GCA_034189305.1 Thermodesulfobacteriota bacterium
ACCCAATCGATTCTCAATAAGGTATGCCTTACTTTTATCAAGGGCAATACCTGAAATTGATAAAATATATTTAGATAGAAGAGGCACTTCTTCTGGTGTGATTTTAATAGACTGCTTTCTTTTCATACCTTAAATTTTACTGTCAATCTATGATTAATCTGGGGTTTAATGCACTACGGTCTTAATAATTTCATCGGCCATTTTCTCAAGGGGGACCACAATATCTACAATACCGTTATCAACAGGGGTTTTCGGCATGCCATAGACGGTACATGTCGCCTCATTCTGAGCAATTATATATGCTCCGCTCTGTTTCATCAGGGTAAGCCCCTTTGTTCCGTCGTTTCCCATGCCTGTCATAATTACGCCTGTTGCCCTGTCTGCATAATGATGGGCAATTGACCTGAAAAGATAATCAACCGAAGGCTTACAACTATTTTCAGGAGGATCATCCGTTATTCTTATAAATTTTTTACCCCCGACACCGGAGGATATCTTCATCTGTTTTCCACCAGCTGCGAGGAAAACAGTGCCTGGTTTGAGTTCTTCACCATTAACCGCCTCCTTAACCGAAAGTATACATTTGGAGTTAAGATTTTTCGCAAGAGACCGGGTAAAAAGGGGGGGCATATGTTGAACTATAACTACCGGAACAACTGTATTTATGGGTAATTTCGGCAACATCAAGGATAAGGCTTTTGGTCCCCCTGTAGAAATACCAATGCCTACAATTTCAGACCTGCCATTCCTCACCTGTATATCAGCTTTTAAACTTCCGGATACAGGCTTAGTTACTGAATCCTCCGGTAGTCTTTTTAACATCCTTTTAATATCTATCCGTCTTTTCCATGCTTTAAGTCTGGGTTTTAGTGATTCTAAAATAATTTTTTTATTTTCTTCCAGAGTGCCTGATTGAGGTTTTTGAATAAAATCAAAAGCTCCCAGCTCAAGTGCTTTTATGGTTATCTCACTTCCTTCCCGGGTAAGGGTGCTTAACATAATAGCTCCCACATCGGGATAATCTTTTTTTAAGTGCCTTAAAACATCAAGACCGTTCATTTCGGGCATTTCTATATCCAGAATCAAAAGATCAGGTTTTAAAACAGATATTCTCGATAGAGCGATCTTACCGTTGCCTGCGGAACCTACAACTTTCGTATCTTCTATACCCTGTAAAATATCACTTATAATCTTTCTATAAAATATCGTATCATCCACAATCAAAACTTTAAGACAGTCATTAAGAGACATCTTTTCATTCCTTTTGTTCTTTCCTACCGATTCAATTTCATACCATAAAGAAATATGGATAAATATTAATAAATCCATATGGTAAATAGCTTAAAAACTTTAATATTGATAAAGCCGAATTGTTATGTATATTTATAGTTAACTTCATACAAAGGTTCACGGTTCACCATTTACTGTTTTTTTATTGTCCCTCCCCGTAGATATTCTTACAGATGGGACATATGTTTTATGAACTTTGTGATTCCTCCATCTTAAGGACTTCATTAATATTTAAAATGGCAATCAGCTTATCTTCAGTTTTAAAAACTCCTTCAAAATACTTGCCTTCAATTCCCCTTACATTAGCCGGGGGAGGTTCAACTTCCCTCCTGTTTATATCATATACATCAGAAACACAGTCAACCCTGAGACCTATAGATTCTTCTTTAAATTTTACAACGACATTTCTACTTTCATTTCCGGTAATCGCCTCTCCCAGACCGAATTTTGCATCAAGATCTATAATTGATACAATCTCACCCCTTAAGTTTAAAACTCCCATCACATATGAAGGAGATCCGGGGACTCGTGTTAATTTCATATCCTTATTAATTTCCCGAATATATCCAATATCTATTCCGCATAAGGTATTATCTATGTAAAAGGTATTTATCTCCAACGGTATATTTTCATCGATTTTTCCTGCCATCTTTTTTCACCCCTTCCTGCTTTAGATTTTTCTAAGAAAGTTACACTTTAAATTTTTTAACCATATCGTCAATCTGTTCTGAAAGCTTGTTGAGTTCCTCCGCACTTATGTTGATCTGGGATGTACTGTCGGATAGCTGACCGACAGATTGGTTAACATTTCCTATATCCTTTGCAATTTCTCCCGCCACTGTCGAGCTGCTCCCTACATTTCCCGTCATCTCTTTAATGCCCCCTGATACGTTTACAACATTATCCGCTATTTCTTTTGTAGTTACAGATTGTTCTTCTACTGCCGCTGCAATAGTTCCTACAATATCATTCACTTCATTTATTACCTTGCTGATCTCTTCAATCTCATCTACAGTTGACTTTGTTTTGAATTGAATTCCATCAATTTCCTTACGAATCTCTTCTGTGGCGATTGCGGTCTGTTTTGCCAGTTCCTTTATTTCATTTGCCACAACGGCAAACCCCTTTCCTGCCTCGCCTGCCCTTGCTGCCTCAATCGTTGCATTAAGAGCCAGGAGATTTGTCTGCTCGGAAATTTCAGTTATTGTTTCCGTTACCTTTCCTATTTCCTTTGCTGTCCTGCCAAGTTCACCTACCATGGAAAGGGAATTTTTAGTTTTAGTCACAGCCTCACCTGTAATTGTCCTTCCCTTTTCCGAATTTTTTGCTATTTCATTAATGGTTGAGGTCATCTGCTCTATGGACGTGGCAATAATGCCAACATTATTAGAAGTTTCCTGCATGTCTGCGGATACGGAAGCCACAGTGGAACTCATTTCTTCAGCAGCGGATGCAACTGTATTCGACTTGCCGGTCATACTGTCTGTCTCTTCTGAAATCTGTCTGGATATATCGGCAAGACTGCCGGAAGAGTCTTTTAAAATATTGGAATTTTGCGCAATATCACGAATAATTCCTTTGATTTTTTCAAGAAATCCGTTTATCCATTCACCAAGCATACCAATCTCATCTTCCGATTCTATATTGATCCGCTTTTTAAGATCCCAATCTGCCTGAATTGAGTCAAGGGTATTTACAATGTTCTGCAGCGAGCCCGCAACATTTCTGGAAATAAGAAAAATAAGAAGAACAGTAAGGGAAGACAATACAAATCCGATACCTATCATAAGATTTTTCATGAACCTTGACACCCTGACTATTTCTGCTGCATAGATATTTGCACTTTCCTTATTCCTCTTTACATTGGAAACAAATTTATTCATAAATTCAGGGGGTTCTATTTTTGCTTTTTTGAATCCGTTGATAAGACTGATAAAATTGTTGCAGCCATCTATATCACTCTTTATGGTCTCGAAAATACCGGCAAAGCCAAGTCTTTTAAAAAGAACTTCTTCGAAAAAATTGAATTCTCCGGCTATATTTTGAATTTTTTCTTTCATTCCTTCAAGAAGCTGAAACACTCCCATATCAGTGGTTTCTTTTGATTCATTGCTAAAGAACGGATTCAATTCTTCCATACTTTCAGATGTCAGGGCTGTTGTTCCTGAAAAAGCATATATGTATTGATTTAAACGATCAAAAAGCTCGAAATTCATGATACTGTAATCTCTTTCTAACTGGGAGATACGGGTTGTCTTTGCAATCTCCCACATTCCCCAGATCATCATTAAAACGGTAATAATAATACACCCGGTAACAAATTGAAGTTTCTTTTTGATGCTTAAGTTCTTTAATTTTTGCATTTTTCTCCTCCCTTTAGATCTATTAAAATTAATTAAGAAAATGCCTTTGCATTCCCCATCCTTTACATTAACTTATATAACTCTTTTTTTATTATTGTAATATACTGCTTATACTCGCCAGCAGCTTTTCTTTATCAAGTTTTATCTGATAATCATCAACCCCTGCATCTTTGCCCCTTAATATATCTTCATCACTTGCAAGGGTGGTAAGGGCTATCACCGGCAGGTGAGAAAATTTTTCATCGGTCTTTATTTTTTGAGTAAGGCCAAGACCATCTAAATTAGGCATTTCAATATCTGTAACTACCAGGGAAACTGAATCTTTATTCTCTTTTAGCAAATCCCATGCAATACTGCCGTCTTCCGCCTCAATTATAGAGTAGCCTTCATCTTCCAGGGATTTCTTTACCTGACCACGGAAAAATGTTGAGTCTTCAGCTAAAAGTATTGTAATTGATTCTTCATCAGATACATTATTTTTTTTTCTTTGGGTAAACCATTCAGGGAACAGGTTTTCAACCATATCAAATATATCTATAATCAGGGTTGTACGGCCTTCAATAATTGAGGATCCCATTATTCCTGTCTGCCTTAGAATTGTATCGTCCGCCTTCAGGTAAATATCTATTGCATCAACAATTTGCCAGGTTAGAAGGCCAATCTCATTTCCCCCTATCTTGAAAATAATCACTTCAAGTATATCCCTTTGTTCCAATGGCTTAACATTTGCCACCTCATTAATTGAAAAAACCGGAAGACTCTTGCCCCTATACTGGATTATCCTTCTTCCTCCGATTTCTTCTATATCGTCTATTTTTATTCTTTCAATCCTGTTTACCAGACTTAAAGGCACTGCAAATTGTTCATCCTGAGAATTCATAAAAATAAGAAAGGATTGAGTATCCTGTGATTTTATTTTTTCTTCAGCCACTTCTTTAGCCCTTTTTGTATTTTCCAGAGAATTGAGTTGCGCCATTTTTGCTATGTTTCCCACATCAAGTATAAGGGCTACTCTTCCGTCACCCATTATTGTTGCCCCTGCATAACCTTCGCATTTTTTCAGGTGTCTGCCTAATGGTTTAACTACTATCTCTTCTGAATCATGCAAAGTGTCTACAACAAGACCATATTGAAAATTGCCTGTTGAAACGACAACAATGTTTACAGCACTTGCAGCATGGTACCTTCTGTCCCCTCCTTTTCTTTGATCTTCAAATTCCTTTTCTTCTTTCTCTTTCTCCTGTCCTTTTTCTTCATCCACTTCCGATCTTCTTGAACGTCTGTCAGCAATATTCTTTCTTCTGTCCATTCTTAACCTTCCTGTTTCCGGATCTATAAAATGGGGCTCATCCTCCAGCACATCTTTCAGCCTAACCAGGGGCAATAATCTGCCTCTAAGCCTGACAACCTCGGCATTTCCCACCTTTTCTATCTTATCCTTTACTTCAGATGCCTTGATTCGGAGAAGTTCAGCCATGTTTACCTGGGGAATCGCATATCTTTCTCCTGCAGTAGAAATAATTAGACTTGGAATAATGGCAAGGGTAAGGGGCAGCCTTATTTTTACTTCCGTTCCCTTTCCTTTTTTTGTTGAAACTTCCACAGTTCCACCAAGCCTGTCAAGATTAGTTTTAACCACATCCATTCCAACCCCTCGTCCAGAGACATCCGTTACTTTGGCAGCAGTTGAAAAACCGGGAAGAAAAATAAGATTTAATGCCTCCTTATCTGAGAAGGCATTTGTCTCCTCTTCTGTTATTAAATTCTTTGCAAGGGCTTTTTCTTTGATTTTATTAACATCAAGACCTTTTCCATCATCTATGATTTCAATGTTTACCTGACCGGCTTCATGAAAGGCCCGCAATAAAATTTTCCCCTTCGGATTCTTACCGAGTTTTTTTCGTTCATCCGGCTTTTCAATACCGTGGTCAGCAGCATTTCTTACAAGATGGGTTAAGGGATCACTTATCCCTTCAATAATAGTTTTGTCAAGTTCTACTTCTTTACCTTCCAGGCTAAGCTCCATCTCTTTTCCCAGATCAAAAGCCATATCTCTTACAACCCTGGGGAATTTATTGAATACAT
>JAXHUS010000003.1:0-3836 GCA_034189305.1 Thermodesulfobacteriota bacterium
CACCAGAGTAGCCAGATATGCGGAGCGGATTTTAAAAGGGGAAGGAGGAGACATGGCAGTTGTTTTGACTGCTGCCTATCTCCATGATATTGGGATTAAGGAAGCTGAACGAAAGTATAACAGTACAGAAGCACGTTACCAGGAGGAGGAAGGGCCGCCCATTGCCCGTGAAATTCTATCAAATTTAGGAGCTAACCGGGAGCTGATTGAGGAAGTATGTGATATCGTCGGTCATCACCATCATCCCAGAGCAGAAGAGACCATAAATTTTAAATGCCTGTACGATGCGGATTTAATTGTAAATCTGGACGACAGGAAAAAAGAGCACACAATGGCTAAGGATAAGCTTAAGGAACTTATTGAAAAGGCGTTTTTAACCAAAAACGGTGCTAAACTGGCAGAAGAGGTACTTTTAAACAGTGGAGCATAATTTACTTATAGCTTGTATGATATTCAAAATAAAAATTTGATAAAGGGAAAACATATAAAGGGAGACCATCATGAAAGTAAAACGTAATATAATAGAAATTGATGACGAGAAATGCGACGGATGCGGATTGTGTGTGCCTGCCTGTGCAGAAGGGGCTATAATCATTGAGAACGGGAAGGCAAAGGTGGTTGAAGAAAAATATTGTGACGGATTGGGGGCATGTATAGGAGAGTGTCCTAATGATGCCCTTAAGATTATAGAACGCGAAGCAGAGGAATTTGACGAAGAGGCGGTAGAAAAATACTTACAGGCAAAGGATCAAGTTCAACAGCCAGAAGAAGCAGCCATGCCCTGCGGATGTCCTTCCAATCAAATTCAAAGTTTTGAATCAACCACACCGCATCAGGATAAAAATGGGGAGATCCGCAGGGAAAGATCACTGTATTCTCTATCCCACTGGCCCGTAAAAATTCGCCTTGTACCACCCAAGGCTTCGTTTCTTAAAGATGCCCATCTTTTGATTGCGGCAGATTGTACACCATTTGCCTATCCTGACTTTCACCAGGATTTTATCAAAGGAAAGGTTGTATTGGCAGGATGCCCAAAATTTGATGAAGTTGAGGATTATATTCAGAAGTTTGCAGATATCTTTAAGATTTCAGGGATTAAGGGTATTACGGTAGTTGTTATGGAGGTGCCTTGCTGTCAGGGATTACCAATGATGGTAAGAAAAGGGATGGAACGGGCAGGTAAAAATATTCCCATAGAGAATGTGATAGTCAGTGCCAGGGGAGAGATTCTAAAAAAGACACAGCTTGTAGCATAAGAATGATAAATCAAAAATTTTATCAATAAAAGGAGAATACTATGAGCTTAAAGGCAAAACAGGTAATCATAGCCCTTCTATCCCTGATGATTGTGGTTGTTTTATCATACGTTATCTACACGGAAAAAGAACACCGAATAAGAGAGCACAAAATTATCGTTAAGGCTGAATCGGCTGGATGTATCAAGTGCCATGGCTATGAGAGTGAAGGAAGTGGTTCTGGTAGAGATCCCGGCATAGTAAAACAGTGGGAGGCCAGTGTTCATGCGGAGCAGGGAGTGGGATGTATGGATTGTCATGGGATACCCCGGGCCGGTCAGGGAGTGGACATTCAGAACCCCAGAAATATAGTTAATATTGAATGGAATAAGGAAACAGGCATAAAAACTGTTGATTTGGTTATGAAAGATGGAAAACCAGTTGAAAGACCTGATATCTGGAGACACGAGGGTGCTGAAATCGTAACTGCAGTATCTCCCCGTACATGTGCCCAATGTCATGAAAAGGAAGCAAAGGAGTTTTTTCATTCCCGTCATTCCACCGCCGCCCAGTTTATAGGTTCAATCGACAATTTCTTAGGACGCTTTGTTGAAGGTCCGGCAGCAGCTATTAATGGCTGTCAACAGTGTCATGGCGGGGTTATCAGGATTAATACTGGTTCAGTTGATGGCCACGCTCCGGTTTATACTCCTGATTCATGGCCTAATACCGGGATGGGTCGTATAAATGTTGATGGGTCCTGGGGGTCTTGCTCTGCCTGCCATTCACGACATGAATTTTCTGCTGAAGTGGCTCGCCGTCCTGAAAATTGCGGAAAGTGCCATATGGGACCAGATCATCCTCAGATAGAGATTTATCATGAATCGAAACATGGTATTGCTTTTAAAAAGAATGAACATGAAATGAAACTGGACATGCCAGGAGGCAAATGGATTCTGGGAAAGGATTATGCCCATGCTCCCACCTGCTCCACATGTCATATGGGGCCAGTAGCTCCCCATGGGAATTATGCAGGTCTTGAACTAACCCATGACGTGGGATCTCGAATTTCCTGGACCCTTCGTCCCAAGATATCTATACAACCCCGTGGTATTATTGCAAAAGATGGTACAGTTATTCTCAAGGAACCAGTGGAGCGAAGGGAAGATATGAAGCAGGTCTGCTTAACCTGTCATTCTGATAACTGGGTAAATAACTTTTATTTTCAGTTCGATCAGGCAATTGAACTTTACAACAATAAATATGCCAAACCTGCCACTGCAATATATGAATTTCTAAAAAAGGAAGGAATGATAGATAATGTTCCTATGAATGAAGAGATGGATTACCTGTTCTTTGAACTATGGCATCATGAAGGACGAAGAGCACGTCATGGCTCAAGCATGATGGGGCCTGACTTTGTTCAGTGGCACGGGTTTTATGAGCTAAGTCGTAATTTTTACACCCATTTTCTTCCCCTGGCAGCAGAATTAGGAGAAAAGGTAGGAAAAGAAGCAGAAGTAGAAAAATTTATCAAAGAAACCTTGCATGGACCCGATGGTGGGGACTGGAAGAAATATCATCAATGGTCTGAAGGTCTGAGTGCCGAACAAAGAAAGAAAATGCTTGAATGGGAACAGAAGACCTATCACTCCAGAAAATGATCTGGATTAAGGGAATTGGAAATAGAGAGGTTATTTAAGGAGTTTTAAATTGGAAGAGAATTTAATTGATAGACGTCAAGCCATAAACAAACTCACAGTGACAGCCCTTTCCATAATGGCAGGTTTTGCAGCTTTTGTTGGAGGAGGATTTCTTTATCCGGTGCCAAGGCAAAAGCCTTCGGCACTATTTGTCTGCCTGGAATCAGAATTACCGGAGGGAAAACCCCTTGAGATTAAAGATCCTCTGGGGCGAAAAGTTTTGCTGATGCGAAGGGGGGATGGAGCGATAACAGCCCTTAGCACTGTATGCACTCACCTGGGTTGTGCCGTTTTTTACAGGCCAAAAATAAAACAGTTTGAATGCCCCTGCCATAAAGGATTTTTTGATGAAAGGGGGGAACCCATTTCCGGCCCCCCTCAACGACCACTTCGCAATTATCCAACAGAAGTACGGAATGGAAAAATTTTTATTCAATTTACCTGAGGAACCATTATGATAAATGATGAAAAAAGTTTAAATCAAAAAAAATGGTTAAAAGCCATTCCAATTGATATACAGGGTCTTTATGAAAAGGTGGACGAGCCATTGCCCCATTCTGCCAGAAGGTGGTGGTGGTGCTGGGGTGGTATTGTCGGGTTACTTTTTCTATTAGTGTCAGGAACCGGACTTCTATTAGCCATGTATTACCGTGCTGAACCAGAGACTGCGTATAATTCAGTAGCTTATATAACCGAACATGCACGCTATGGAAAATTTATCCGTTCGGTTCACCAATGGAGTGCAAACTTCATGATCATTTTTCTGTTTCTCCACATGCTCAGAGTTTTTGTTACAGGAGCTTACAGAGAATACCGCTGGGGTGCATGGATAGTAGGGGTATGTCTTTTAGGCATTACATTAGGAATGGGGGTTACAGGCTATTCTTTAGTTTATGAA
>JAXHUS010000030.1:0-2962 GCA_034189305.1 Thermodesulfobacteriota bacterium
TTAGAAATTGAAGCTGAATTGATGGAAAGACTGAGTAATACCTTTTTTATGAAGGGAAGTGTAAGGGTTGACGGGAAAATAGTGGTCAGACTTGAATTTGCATGTAGTATAGTTCAAAAATAAGGGCTATTATATGAGTTTCTTAGATATTGAAGGCAAGGTATTTTTAGTTTTTGGAGTGGCTAATAAAAAGAGTGTTGCTTTTTCTGTCGCCCGGATTCTTTTAGAGGAGAAAGCAGAAGTTGTCTTTTCCGTCCACTCAGAGGAGAGAAAAAGGAGTGTTTCAAAATTATTTCCCAATGCTGATATCTATTCATGTGATGTAGAAAGAGATAATGAGATCAAAAAATTAGCTTTTGATATATCTAAAAAATATCCTAAAATTCATGGTATTCTACATTCAATTGCCTTTGCCAATTACGAAGAAGGATTTAAGCCATTTCACGAGATTAAAAAAAAGGACTTCCTTCAGTCAATTGATATTTCCTGTTTCTCATTAATAAACATTGCCAATGCATTTAAAGACATACTGGACGAAAAGGCATCAGTAGTTACCATCTCCATCTCCACCACCAAAATGGCGGCCGAAAACTATGGATATATGGCGCCGGTAAAGGCAGCTCTTGATTCCACCATATGTTTTTTAGCAAAGTCCTTCAGCTCATTCTCTCAAATCCGTTTCAATTCAGTAAATGCAGGCTTGCTTAAAACTTCTTCCTCTGCCGGGATACCGGAGTATGTTGAGGCATATCTCTTCGCCGAAAAATCGATCTTACGAAAAAAGGGATTGACTACCCAGGAAGTATCAAATACTGCGGCATTTCTTTTAAGCAATCGATCCAGCGGTATTAATGCCCAGGGAATTGTAGTGGACTGTGGAATGGCAATCAATTATTTTGATAAAGACATTATTAAAAAGGCGATCAGGTTGGATTGAATATGACCATATTTCCTGTGGTGATGAGTGTCACCGGGGATGGGTATAAACTAAAAGGGAAAGAGAAAATTGAAATGCAAAGAAGGACTGCACGGGAGGCGTTAGCCCACAGTTCAAGGAAATCCGGAGTAATTCTAAAAGAGCTTAATAAAGATAAAAAGGGCGCACCAATTCCAATATGCGGCAACTACTGGTCCATCTCTCATAAATCAAATTTTGTGGCGGCCGTCACCGGAAAGGAAAGAATCGGAATCGATATTGAAGAGATTAAACCACGCTCAAAGTTGTTATTTAATTATATCGCAAAAGAAGAAGAATGGGAGTTGGATAAAGACAGATCCTGGAATACCTTTTTTCGCTACTGGACAGCAAAGGAAGCGGTATTAAAAGCTTCGGGAACCGGGATTAATAAGTTAAAGGATTGTAAAATAATGGAAATTCCGGATGGAAATAATATAAATTTAAAGTATGAGGATGATCTTTTTAGGGTTGAACAATTGTTTTACAAAAATCATATTGTCGCAGTGGTAAAAAACAACAATAAAATTGAATGGTCTATTTTAGACGGTTTCCGGCCCTGATAAATTTTAAAAAAATAGGCGCTAATAGTTCCTTAAAAATTTCATTAATTATTAACACCCTTAAAAATAGTGGTAAATTACTGATATGGGGAGTTTTATATCGTTACAGGAAATAATTGATAATGGATTCCAGAAAGATTATTCTAACTCCTGCCTCCAATGTTCTTGCCCATGCGGGAAGGTGTGTGATTGTAGCCAGGGAATTGAAGAGAAGGGGGCATAATGTTATTCTGGCAGGTTCTCCAAAATATCTGCAAAGCCCTGAAGTAGTTAAAGAGGGAGAGTTTGAATTCTATAACCTGCCGGATATTGGTGTGGAAGAAAGTTTGGAAATCCTTCGGACTTTCTGGAAAAAACCGAAGAGAAGCTCTGTTAAGGAACATCTTGATGCAGAGCTGGAAATGTATAAAGTACTTAAACCCCATTTGATAATTGCAGATTTTAGGCTCACTGTCTATATATCTGCCCGTAAGGCCGGTATTCCTGTGGTTTCACTTTTAGGAGGACGCTGGATAGAGAAATATGCCGTTGAAAAATTGAAGGCAATAAAAACCCACCCCAAATATCCTACGATTAAAAAAATCCTGGGCATAAAAGGTGCGGAAATAATAATGCCGTTTTTTCAGCGTCTTATTATTCGTTATAAAGTCCGGCCATTCCAATTCGCTTTTAAGAAATACGGATTGAAAAAAAAGAAGACCCTGGGAGATTTACTGACAGGAGATTTTAACTTAATACTTGATACCCACCTCTGGTGCCCTACCAGGGATTTACCGGAAAATTTTCAGGTGGTGGGACCTGTATACTGGGAGCCGGAAATCCCCATGCCTGATTGGATAAAAAAGATAGACAGGACAAGACCGGTTATTTACATCACCCTGGGAAGTACCGGTCACAAAGATATCTTTTATGAGTTGTTTAAGGTATTTACAGACAGTAGTTATCAAATTTTAGTATCTACCGGAGGCCAGATTGATATTCCCCGGGATCGGGTCCCTAAAAATTTCTTTTTAGAGAAATATTTGCCTGGAGAAGAAATAATGAAATTGTCGGACATGGTAATTTATCACGGTGGAAGCGGAACCAGTTACCAGACCATCAAAACCTGCACACCCGCTATTGTAATTGCCACCCATCTGGAGCAGGAATTTATGGGAGAGGCACTTGAAATCCACCAAGTGGGGATATTCTTAACAATGATAGATGTAATAAAAAATCCTTCCCTGACTTTGGAAGCCACCAGGAAGATATTTGCAAATCTTGCCATGTATAGGGCAAATATGGAAAAGTTAAAAGAAGATCTTGAAAGATACAATCCTTTATTAATGGTTGCCGATGTAATAGAAAATTTTTTGGGGATTAAAATGTCCCCCGGGTTATGAGAGATTTTAATTTTTAAAATAGTGGCGTGGGGGCAATTTGTCATGAGAAAAAAGACAAAGGA
>JAXHUS010000300.1:0-2803 GCA_034189305.1 Thermodesulfobacteriota bacterium
CAAAGGTGGAAGCATGGGTTCCCGGCGTAAAGGCTTTTGCAACCTCTTCTTTTGCCAGCATTGCTCCCAATGGAAGGCCACCTCCCAAAGCTTTCGCTAAAGTCATAATATCAGGTTCCACTCCAAAATGTTCATACGCAAAAAGACTGCCGGTTCTTCCAATCCCAACCTGGATTTCATCAAATATTAATAATATATTATTCTCCTTACAAAATCGGGAAAGGGTTAAAAGATATTCCTTATCCGGACAGTTAACCCCGCCTTCCCCCTGAATGGGCTCTACCATTATTGCACAAAAATTTTTAAAGTTTTCCTTTTTCAGGACGGAAGTATCATTAAAGGGGATATACGTAAACCCGGGAACAAGGGGGGGAAATCCTTTCTGAAATTTTTCCTGACCCGTTGCAGTTAGACATGCAATGGTTCTTCCATGGAAAGAATTTTTCATAGTAGCAATAAAATATTTTTTCTCTCCCCACTTCTTATATGAGTAAATCCTTGCAAGTTTTATAGCTGCTTCGTTTGCCTCCGCTCCGCTATTACAGAAGAAAATTTTATCTGCAAAAGAATTTTTTATTAAGCATTTTGCAAGCTCAAGCTGGGGAACATTATAGAAGAAATTGGATATATGGCCAAGCTTTTCAGCCTGCTTTTTTATGGCATTTACTATTTTAGGATGACAATGTCCAGAGTTATTTACTGCAAGGCCGGAAGTAAAATCAAGGAACTCATTTCCTTCCACATCCCGGACCTTCATACCGTCTCCCTTTTCAATGGCCAGGGGAAACCTTATATATGTATTAAATACGTATTTTTCCGTTTCAGTTATAATTTTTTTATTGTCCATTTTTTCATTAAACTAATGTAATAATATATGGAGATCTTTTAAAAACCATTGCTGAAAAAGTCTTATGGTAACCACATGGGCAAAAAACTTTTAATTACAGCTTCAATGTAACCTTTTTGGTTGTATATGTCAAAAATAAATTATCTTGAATTTCCCTGGTTCTGTAATTACACTTTGTTTCTGAGGGGAAATTGACCCAGGACGGCGGGACGCATGATATTTCAATTATCTGTTCCGGATTTTCTAATTGCAACTATTCCATATTTTTTGTATGTTTTATGTTAAATATACATTTCAATAAAAAGGAGGAATATAATGACCGGAAATAAATCAGGAAACAAGATAGGCATCAAATTTTTCACCACTGATGGAAACCTGTATAAAACTTTATATATTGAAACAAACAGTGAAGGTGAATTGCAAACTTTAGCAGGAAACGAATTTAAAATCGGTGAGATGATAAGCATAGAAGATTTTTACAGAATAGAAGGTGAAATCAAAGGATGCATAAGTGATGGTAAAAAAAGAAACTTTAATATTGTTCAACCAAAAACAGGCGAACCACTAACCGTAGAAATATATAAATAAATTGAAGACTATCATTATAAAGTTTTAAAACAAATAGATGTAAATTTATTTTTATCATTTCAATATTATTACTCAGGGCATAAAAATAGGTTTACATCGGCAAAGTATGTTGATAATTATTGTCCGGTTAGAAAGTATTAAGAATGTAAACTATATAGTGCCCCCATTGATAATTCTTTAAAAGTTTTCTCAATTCCCATGGAGACACCATTAATTAAAATATTAAATATTCTCTACATCATCGGCATGGGAGTATAAATCAATGCCAAGTTGACTGGATAGTTTCTTTGCTCTTTCTTCAACCATCGGAGATATAACTATTTTACGATCTGCTTTACGTTCATTCTTTCTCTCGTAAAACCTTATCTTTTTTTCAAAAATGTACATATCTGCCATACTCATAGAAGACTTAATCTCACACAGGATTAAAACACTATTCTTGATGATTACATCTATCTCAACCTGTTCCGGTCTGCCGAAAACTTCGCCCTTGTCGTCAAATTCCTTTATATTTACTACCTTAATCTCAAAGGATTCTTCCAGAATACCTTTAAGGGCATTACGAAATGATGCCTCTGAGCGAAGCCCCCATCTGGCGCCAAGGGCGCCAATAGACTGATCCTGCCTGCGGTTCATAATCTTTAGTTCCTCAAATAACCTTTCTATCACCTCCTGATTTTTATCCCACTTTCGATTCTGTTCCTCCCACTTTCGATTCTGTTCTTCCCACTTTTGATTTTCTTCCTCCCATTTTCGACTCTGTTCCTCCCTATCTCTCTTTAATTCATTAAGAACACGATCAAAACGGTCCTCAGTCTCTATTTTGCCGGCACAATACTGGGTGGATAATTTTATGATAAAACGGCTTATCCCCTCATCAGTCTGCATTATCCGGGGCAGTTCTTTTTTGATTATCTCTTTGATCTTATCTGTCTCCATCTTATCTCCTCCCTTTAGGGAATCTCGAATATCTTCAAATGATTATACTTCTTACCGATTCTATTTCTTTTATGTAAATAATAGCAAAAAATTAAAAAAAGAAAAAGATAATCGTTGGGGATTAAAAGTTCTTAAATTTAAAAGAATAAACTTCATCAGGTTAAACCTGCCTGTTGAAAAGATAAGGGAGAAGTATAAGCCGCCTTAGCTGGGGTAAGGTGTTGAAATGAAGCAGGAGTTATTTTTATAAATTTAGAAACTTATTTTTAGGAGGATAAAATGTTTAAGAAAGTATTATTATTAAGTTTAAGTCTTTTTATAGCCATGTTTATTTTGGCTCCCGTGTCTTCAAATGCTGCACTTATTGTAGGTACAAAGTATGATGATACATTATATGGTACTAGTGCCACTGATTTGATTTATGGTCTG
>JAXHUS010000301.1:0-2481 GCA_034189305.1 Thermodesulfobacteriota bacterium
GTTTTCGAGAATATTCCTTTATTAGATTTAACCCTATAACGTTTCTCTGGATTTGATTTGTTCCTTCATATATCTGTAAAATCTTTGCATCTCTCATCAACTTTTCAGCGGGATAATCCCTCATATACCCATAACCACCCAATATCTGTACGGCATCAGTTGCCACCTTCATTGCCATATCACTACTAAAAAGCTTGGTCATTGCTGAAACTTTTGAAAAATCTTTTGGGTTGGAATCGATATATCTTGATACAGCATACACAAATACCCTTGCCGCTTCAATTTGTGTTGCCATATCAGCAAGCATATGTTGAACAGCCTGAAAGGATATAATCGGTTTTTCAAACTGTCTGCGCTGTCTGGCGTAATCAACAGCAATGTCCAGAGCTTCCTGGGCAAGCCCTACTCCTTGAGCGGCAATGCCGGGTCTTGAATAATCAAGGGTAGACATGGTAATTAAAAAACCTATCCCTTCTTTTCCTATGAGATTATCCTTTGGAATCACACAATCTTCAAATATAAGTTCTCGAGTGGCAGAAGTCCTTATTCCCAATTTTTTTTCCTTTTTTCCAAAGGTAAAACCCGGAGTATTCTTTTCTATAATGAAAGCACTGGCGCCACGAGGCCCTTTCTTTCGATCAGTTAAGGCAATGACCGAATAAATATCTGCTTCACCGCCATTTGTTATCCATTGTTTTGTTCCGTTTAAAACATAATGATCCCCTTTTTTTACGGCTGTGGTCTTTATTCCCCCTGCATCACTCCCAGCGCCGGATTCTGTCAAAGCAAAAGCGGCAAGTTTTTTCCCTGCTGCTATTTCAGGAAGATATTTTTTCTTTTGTTCCTCTGATCCGTAAAGGAGAAAAGGATAGGTTCCGAGGCTGCTTGCGGCAAAAGACACAGCCACTCCAATACATGCACGGCTTATTTCTTCTATCGCAATATTATTCTCAAAAGTCCCCCCTCCAAAGCCCCCGTATTCATTTGGAATTATAATCCCCATTAAACCGGCTCCGCCCATAATGTTAATAATATCTTCCGGAAATCTTTCCGTCTCGTCAAGTTCCACCCTTTTGGGTCTCACCTCTTTATCAGCGATCTTCTTTGTGAGTTCCCTTATTGAAGTTTGTTCATCAGTAAGAAAATAATCCACTTATTTGACCTTTATTTTAATTATGATGAATGATTCTTTCCTTAAGTTTACCCCAGATCTTATGGGTTCCCTTCTGACCAATATGATAAAGATCATAACTCTCTTTTAAATCATTTATAATAAATTTATTCATATTCTTATTAACAAATTTTACCGCTAGATTTATGGCATTTTTTATCGTTTCTGCATCAGATTTCCCGTGACATATAATGATGCTACCATTTATTCCAAGAAGGGGGGCGCCACCGGATTCTTTATAATCCAGTTTCTTTTTAAATTCCGATAAGGACTTTTTTGCAAGGCCTAATCCTAATCGCGTAAGGATTCTTTTAGATACTTCAGCTCGAAATAAATTTGAGAAAAGTTCCACTATTCCCTCCCCTGTTTTAAGAAAAATATTCCCTGTAAAACCGTCACATACAACAACTTCAACTTCTCCATTAAATACGTCAAAACCTTCCAGATAACCTGCATAATTCAGTTTTGTCTGTTTTAATAATTTGTGAGCATTTTGAATTAAAGGGGTGCCCTTTGTTTCTTCCGTTCCATTACTTAAAAGTCCAATCCTGGGATTATCGAAACCTAAAATACATCTTGCATAGATAGATCCCAGTATGGCAAATTGAATCAGATTATAGGGCTTGCAATTAACGTTTGCCCCTGCATCAAGAAGAACAGATCTCCCGTTTTTAGTGGGTATAAGAACTGCAATGGCAGGTCTTTCTATCCCCTCCAATTTATCTAAAAGGGTAAGAGAAGCAGCCATAGTAGCTCCAGAATGACCGGCGCTTACAACAGCATCTGCTTTATTTAGCTTAATAAGCCCCAAGGCCACACTAATTGAAGAATTTTTTTTATTCTTTAGAACTTCCGTTGCAGAATCATCCATATTAATTACTTCTTTAGCATCTTTAATAGACAATCGGGGTGGTAAGTTTCCAAATTTTATAACTTCCCTTTTAATCTGATCTTCCCTTCCTACCAGAATAATTTCAAGATTATTTTCCTGCAAAGCTGCAAGAGCCCCTTCAATAACTGAATAAGGCGCATTATCTCCACCCATCGCGTCTAATGCAATTTTCATTTAATTTATAACCCTAAATTTCTTCAATTTTAACTAATTCTTTTCCTTTGTAATACCCACAATGGGGACAAATATAATGGGGTAATTTTAACTCTGAACATTGAGGGCATATACTTAACGATTTTTGCTTTAATGCATCATGGGAACGCCTTTTTTTTGTTCTGGAACTTGAATGTCTCCTTTTAGGTAAAGCCATTTTTTCCCTCTTTTTATTTACATTTTTAGATTTTTAAGAACTGCAAAT
>JAXHUS010000302.1:0-11405 GCA_034189305.1 Thermodesulfobacteriota bacterium
TTAAACCCTAAACCCTGTACCTCACCTTATTTTGCATTTACCAAAAATTGCTACTGCAATTTTTGGTTTAATGACTGTTTAAAGGGATACTTATCGTAACAGGAGCCTGACAGAAATCGAATTTAATAATAGAGTCAATATTTTCGGATTGATTTGCTATAAAAGGAAAAGATTAAAATATAAATCCAGTATTTATATTTGAGGGGGTCTTATTTGCTTTAATTGTTATTTCGTCAATCCCTTTTATTACAGGGCATAAATTTCTTTCCCAAAGGTATGCACCCAATTCTTTCTTAAAACCTCTGTTGCCCTGTCAGTTTTGTTTACACCCACGATAATTATAGGCTGCCCACTCTCTCCCCTGCCCAGATAGGGATAAAGGTAAAGGACATTAATATCAGCCTCTTTCAGGGGCTTAAGCACTGCCCGCAGACCTCCGGGATGATCAGGAGTCTCCACTGCAATTACATCGGTTTCTTTTACCGAATAACCATGACTTTTTAAGACATTAATAGTTCTTTCAGGATCATCAGAAACAAATCTAACGGTACTGATATCGGATGTATCGGCTACCGAAATAGCCCTTATATTTATACCTTCACCCCCCAGACACTCGCTTATTTCCAATAATTTTCCCGGCATATTTTCCAGACTAACGGAAATCTGTTTTACAAACATATAGCCCTCTCCATTTAAAATAGTTTTTAAACGCCCGGATCCCTTGTCCATGTTTTTTTGCATGGATTTGACAGATGACACAGCAGGTTCAAAACAAATCGTACCCTTTCTCTAATGCCTTTTTATTGATATCCATCAATTTCCTTTTGTTTTTTAAAGTACTTTCCAGCCCTTGAATTAAGGTGGAAATTAAAACAAGATTACTTTTTTTAGTAAGGGCTCCCAACATCACCATATTAGCGGATTTTGGACTCCCCATCCTCTCGGCAATTTCACTGGCATCAACCATGACAATGTCTATATCGCCCCGTGAGGGTTTAATGTCTACTAAAGAAGAATTGATAAAAAATACCCCCCCTGATTGAATCTGGTTTTGAAATCTAACTAAAGAAGGCTGATTCATGGCAATAATAAACTCAGGAGAAGAAGCAACAGGCGAGGCAATCTCCTCATCTGCAATGGCTACGGTACAATTTGCAGTGCCCCCTCGAACCTCAGCGCCGTAAGAGGGTAAATAGGTTACATTTCTTCCCTCCAACATTGCAGCCTGGGCCAGGTTAAGCCCCATGGAGAGAACACCCTGACCGCCAAAACCCGCAAATATCGTTTTAATCAGCATCTTTTTCTCCGGTTAAATCCTTTATTACTCCCAGAGGAAACTCTTTTATCATTTCTTTATCGACCCACTGCCACGATTCTATTGGGTTCATTTTCCAATTCGTAGGACAGGGGGAAAGTATTTCCACCATAGAAAAACCCAGACCATCGATTTGAGACTTTAATGCTTTTCTGATGGCTTTTTTCGTCCTTTTAATGTTGGCCGGTGAATTTACCGCTGTTCGTTCTATATACACCGCACCTTTAACCAGAGATAGAATCTCGCTCATCCTTACAGGATGCCCTTCTATCTTTACATCCCGTCCGTAAGGAGTGGTGGTGGTCTTCTGGCCTGAAAGGGTAGTTGGGGCCATCTGTCCCCCGGTCATTCCGTAAACGGCATTATTGATAAAAATGGCAGTTATTTTTTCTCCTCTGTTTGCGGCATGTATGGTTTCAGCAGTACCAATAGCGGCAAGATCACCATCTCCCTGATAAGTGAATACTATTGCCTCAGGATAGGCCCTTTTTATCCCTGTAGCTACTGCCGCCCCTCTACCATGGGCTGATTCCACCATATCTATATCAAAATAATAGTAAGCAAAGACTGAACAGCCCGGCGGCGGAACACCTATAATCTTATCCTGCAGATTCATCTCGTCAATCAGCTCAGTCATAACCCTGTGGATAATGGAATGTCCACATCCGGGGCAGTAATGAAAAATATTTCTTTTTAATGAATTAGGTCTGGTATATACCTTTTCCATTTTTTTGTTGTAATCCTTTTTGATAATAAAGGCGCGATACTATTCGAAAAACTTCGCTTGGGGTTGGAATTACGCCTCCCGGTCTCCCATAGAATGATATTTCTCCTCTTCCTTTTATTGCCAGTTGTACATCTTCTATCATCTGACCCATATTCATCTCAAAGACAAAGAAGTGTTTTATTCTTTCTGCCAGTTCTTCAATCTTTACCGAAGGAAACGGCCAGAGGGTAATGGGCCTTAACATTCCAACTTTCAGTCCATTCGTTCTGGCTTTTATAATGGCACCCTTTGCAATCCTGGCGGCAATCCCAAAGGCAACGACTATAATATGGGCGTCTTCAACCATAAAGGTCTCATAAGTGGTTTCATTTTTTTTAATCAGCTGGTACCTTCTAAATAAACTCCAGTTAATCTCTTCCAGTTCTGCAGGCTTTGAGGTAAAGGTCTTGACAAATCTGCTGGGACGTCCTTTCGCCCCTCTTAAGGCATTGCTTCTAACGGGTAATTCTTCAGGCGCTTCATGCTTAAATTCCACAGGCTCCATCATTTGTCCCATCATGCCGTCACCAAGAATGATTACGGGAATCTTATAATTGTCGGCCAGGTCAAATGCGCGGTGGGTGAGATCAGCCAGCTCCTGGCCCGATGATGCCGCCAGAACTATTGTTCGATAATCTCCATGTCCTCCACCCCTGGTAGCCTGAAAATAATCCGATTGGGCTGCGGATATACCCCCTAATCCCGGACCGCCTCTGGACATATTGACAATAACAGCAGGAAGCTCACAGGCTGCCAGATAAGAAATTCCTTCCTGTTTCAGGCTGATTCCTGGACTGGATGAGGAGGTCATTGCTCTGGCACCGGCCAGACTGGCTCCATATACCATATTTATGGCTGCAATTTCACTTTCTGCCTGAACAAAAGAACACCCTTTTCTTCTGCTCAAGTGCGTGGCCATATATTCAGCCAGTTCATTCTGGGGGGTAATGGGGTAACAAAAATAGCACTGACATCCAGCTCTGATGGCAGCTTCTCCAATTATGCTGTTTCCGTTCATGAGAACTTTAGCCACGATAAACCTCTATTGCTACTTCAGGACATACCACTGCACAGATAGCACAGCCCGTACATTCTCCCTCATTATTAAAAAGGGCAGGTAAATATCCGCTGGAATTCAACTTATCAGATTGAGCAATGCCGTTCTTCGGACAGAAGGATATGCATATCTGACATCCCTTGCAAAGTTCCTGATCAATTTCAATCTTTCCTTTCATTCTGCCCTCAATGGTTATTCACAGGTAGTCATTTAACCCTTTATGGAAATTTTTGTCAAATAATTTTTTAATACCTTATAAATCCAGTAATTAATTTTAATTACCGACGTACCAGGTTTCTGATCACCGCCATATTCTTAATATCATCCGCATCTTTGGTGAAGGGAGTCTCCATAATACCCGGAAGGCGAATTAATAAAGGGTGGTTGACAATATTTTCAAACCCTTTAATTCCAATCTCTCCTTCCCCAATATGCCAGTGCCTGTCAACCCTTGACCCTAATGGTGTTTTTGAGTCGTTAAGATGAATGAGATGAAGTTTTGTTATACCTATCAACCTGTCAAATTCATCCAGCGTAGCGTTCAGTCCATCCCGGGTGGAAAGATCATATCCTGCCGCAAAGGCATGGGCGGTATCCAGACACACTCCTACCCTCTCACCTTGATCCACCCTTTCTATAATGGACTGAATATTAGAAAATGAATATCCAATCTCGCTTCCCTGGCCGGCATTGTTTTCCAACAGGAGTGACACATTATTTTCCACCTTTAAAAAGGCTTTATTTATTCCGGAGGCAATATTATTTATGGCATCATTTTCATCCGTCTCCATGCCGTTGCCCGAATGGATTATTAAAAAGGAAGCTCCCATCATTTCAGCCCTTTTTAAATCTTCAATCAATGATTCGATTGATTTGTAATATATGTCCTCTTTTGGCGACGCCAGATTAGGAAGATAGGGCATATGGATAAAAAGGGGGAAGATTTTTGAAAGGTTAACGTCTCCCCTAAACTTTTTTACCTGTAAGGGGTCAAGGGGATTATACCGCCATCCCCTGGGATTACGGGAAAAAATCTGGATAGTTTCGCATCCTTTTTTATTTGCCCTCTCCACTGTTTTAGAAATGCCGCCTCCAATTGAGATATGGAAACCGAATCGCATTGTTTTCCTTTTTTAACTCAAATTTTGCAGAGGATATTTGCCTTAAAATGGAAATTCTTTCAGCACTTCTTGTTTCAAGATTTTTATTCCCCGGTATATATATTAACTCAAAAAATGCCTTTCCATTTTTTTTCTACTTCTTTTCCATCTGTATCTGTGATTCCTCAACAGGATGTGTTGGCATTGTGATTGATTCGATTTTTTTGTTGCGATATTTTTCTATTATTTCTTTAACAGAAACTCCTTCTTCTGTTTTATATATCTCAACAAAATTATCTTTAAGCATATAAAATGCAATTTCTCCAATCTGACTGGTAAATAGTACATTTATTTTATATTTGATAATGTCTTTTATAATTTTAACCCCGATATGTTGCTTTTCACCAACAAATTTATTGGTATGATAATTCTGGATTTCCACACTGTTATTACTGAGTTTTACGATGATAAAATAAGGGGCACGACCGAAATGTCCGTATACTAAAGAATTTAGCCCATTTTTATCCTTAACGGGGATTGCTGCATAAATAATCTCTTCCTTTAAGGGCTCAACATGAATAAAGACCGATTCAATATGTTCATAATTTTTTAAGATAAAATTTTCCGTCTTATCAGCCAATTCATGGGTTCGATACAACGGGAGTGATGGACTGGTTTCGATTTTACATTCAACTATTTTGAATGGCCCTGAATGACGTATCTTAACTTCACCAACACCACGGACACCATCAATTTTGTTTATATGCTCCTCAATTTCCGATTGTAACTCAGGGTCTAAGTTTGCATCCATTAAAACTAAAAGAGGTATCCATATATTTACCAGACCTAATTTTAAAATAAGTAATGAAATACAAATAATAATAGAGCCTTCTACATAGGGAATTTGTGCATGGGCCAGTAATATACCTATCAAAACAACAAAAGATGTAAAGATGTCTAAAAAAGATTCATTGGCATTAGCTAAAAGTGATTGGGAACCGATTAAAACTCCTATTGACTTCTCTTTTTTTGCTAAAAAATAAGAGGTAATAATAGATATTATACTTACACAAACAGGTAATATGGGAAATTTTTGAACTTGAACGATATGAAAAAACTTATGATATCCATCTATTAACATCTCTATTCCTGCCCACACTATCAATATGCCTATTATAAAATTGCCCAGTGTCTCAGCTTTATACATACCGTAGGGAAATTTTGTGGTTTTTTCTTTAGAAGCTATCAAAAGACCGAATCCAGAGGCAAAAATAGCCAGAAGGTCGGCTCCGCTGTGAAAGGCATCAGCCACTAAAATCTTTGACTCAAACAGATATCCTGTAACAGCCTTAATAAAAGCCAAAAGAAGGGTTACGAAAGTTGCTATAAAAGCTATCTTTTGACCCTGCTTTAACTCTTTTAGTTTATCTTCTTTGTTGCCCACTGCCTCTTTTTAATTAAGCGTATCTTAATAACTCTCTATGACCTGGGGTCACAATTAAAGCACAAAAAATCAGTCACTATTAATATGCTGATTTTAATAATATCAAGGATTAAACAAAATATTCAATTCTTTGATTACTATTTAAGAAAAGAAATTTAAAAAAGGGTTAAAAGTATTTTTTATGCTGAATCTTTACCATTAACTTTTAACTACGAGTTCTAACTAATGTCTCAGTTCAGGGGGGAGGTATTTCAACCATCCTATATCTAATACAGCCCACAGGCCTATCAGAATTGCCTCTGCCGTATCGTGTCGGAGGGATTTGGGACGGGATATACCTGACCATGAGATTACCCTGCGAGCCATCTCGTCGGAATTATGTTTCGCCTGAGTTCCACTGCGATGTTCCCTTGGATATAACAATATACGTCTCCATTGTTCAGCATTTATTCTTATTACAGCAATTTGTCGGCGTTCGGCCTCTTTCTCCCAGATTTCAGCGATAGATCCCCCACCCTCCAATACCAACCATGCAAGACCCGAAATACTGCCGAGTAAATTATAAACGCCCTGCCTGAGTCGTTTCGCTGTGCCAAAATTTTGAGAACGGTACCAGAAAAGCCGACCATCCTGTTTGTAGAGTGCAAAGGCAGTCTTTAAACCTAAATCAACAGCAAGAAGTGAGTCCATGATAGGATAGCCTTCTTATCCAGAGATCTTTAAATATCCATAGATGAAATTCATTAATGTGCATTTTGCAAAAATCAGGATTGCAATTTATATTGCCCTTAATGACTCCGGGCGAAGAAGGTTTTCATCTCTGGAATTTATAACGTTATCGATCATTTCCAGGGTTTTAACCTTCTCTTCAGGCATCCATACCCTGATTGGAAGGTAATTGGAAGCATGGTTTGAAGTGAAAAAGCAATGGGTAAAATGGGAATCTGAAATCATAGTACGAAGTTCTTCCAGGGTCTGGAACGGATCCGGCAGCTTTAACGTACCTTCTTGTACTTCTTTATAAATTTCGGAAAATTCATAAACCATAACAGTAAGTGCCCCTGCATAATCAGGGTCGATCCGGGATAATATTTTTGCCGTTGCGAGAGCGTGTTCTTTGCTTTTCTCCACGCCCCCCAGGCCCAGAAGCACTGTCACAGAAAGTTTAATGCCTGCATCCTTAACGCGATGGGAAGCCTCAATCAGTTTTTCCACTGTGGTTCCTTTTTTTACTTTATCAAGTATCAACTGATCCCCTGTTTCTACGCCTAAATATATAATTCCAAGACGAAGGGCTTTTAACTCCTGTAAATCCTCCACACTTTTTTTTAAAATACCTTTTGCATTTGCATAGATGCCGACCCTTTCAAGGCCGATAATCTTTTTATTCATATATTCAAGTACAGGGACTATCTTTCTCATCGGGGTAATCAAGGCATCGGCATCGGCAAGAAATACTCTGGGGAGAATGCCATACCGGCTAACCTCGTCAATATCCGCCTTAATGTCCTCATATGGCCTTATTGTAAATCTTTTATTTTTATATACCCCACAAAAAGTACAACGATTATGAGAACATCCAACAGTCAATTGTAAAATTAAGCTTTTTGCTTCACTGGGAGGCCTGTAAATCTCACCGATATATTGCACTTTTGAATAGCTCCTTTATTAATTCAGTGTGAAAATATTTCATGAACCCTGTCAACTGATCCCCTTAAACCGTTCCCATGTTTTGTTCATCTGGATTTTGTTATTTGATATAGTTTAGAATTTCGGATCTAGTATATCGTTTCATTAAAACATATACATATTTCGTTAGCAAAAATGACAAATTTCAAAGTCCAAATTACAAATCAAATCCAAATTACAAAATGCCAAAAATAGTGCTCAGTAAACAGTATTTTGTTTTTTTGCATTTGACATTCATTTGATATTTGATATTTGAATTTTATTTGTAAATATTTTATTGAATCGTTGTACTATCCCTTAGTAGGCTATAAATTTTATAAGATATTGAGCAATTACATTTTTTAGAAATTAAATATTTGATTTAAAAATAAAAAAAGCGGGAAACGGGGTTTGAACCCGCGACATCCACCTTGGCAAGGTGGCGCTCTACCACTGAGCTATTCCCGCATATTATTTTTATAAACTAAATTAAGTGGTTATGTCAAACAAATTATGCAGTTTTTGTCTTTTTCTCTTCTTCATAAAAAATTACTGGTTTTTTATTTTTTAGAACGGTTTCAGAGCCTATGATACATTCCTTAATCTTTGAGTTTGATGGAATCTCGTACATAATGTCCAGCATAAAAATTTCCATAATAGATCGAAGTCCCCTTGCACCGGTTTTTCTGTTAATGGCAAGGTTTGCGATTGCATTCAGGGCATCCGGTGTAAATGTTAATTTAACGTTTTCAAGCTCAAATAACTTTGTAAACTGTTTGACTAAGGCATTTTTAGGAAGGGTGAGTATATCTACCATTGCCTTCTCATCTAATTCATGAAGAGATGCTATGGCGGGCATTCTCCCTACAAATTCAGGTATCATTCCATATTTCAGTAAATCCTGAGGTTGAATCTCTTTCAGGATCTCGCTTATTGTCTTTTTAACCCTGCCTTTCACATTAGCCTTAAATCCAAGTTTTTTTTCACCAATCCTTTGCTCTATTATTTTTTCAAGACCATTGAATGCCCCTCCACAGATAAAAAGGATATCTGTAGTATCAATCTGGAGAAATTCCTGTTGCGGATGTTTTCTACCGCCTTTGGGAGGAACACTTGCCGTGGTTCCTTCAATGATTTTTAAGAGTGCCTGCTGCACCCCTTCTCCTGAAACATCTCTTGTTATAGAAGGGGTATCGGATTTTCGAGAGATCTTATCAATTTCGTCAATATAAATGATCCCCCGCTGAGCCCTTTCTATGTCATATTCAGCCACCTGAAGTAAATTAAGGATTATATTCTCAACATCTTCCCCAACATAGCCTGCTTCAGTAAGGGTTGTGGCATCAGCTATCGTAAAAGGAACATTCAGGATTTTGGCCAGGGTCTGAGCAAGGAGTGTCTTTCCAGTGCCGGTGGGTCCTAAAAGCAAAATATTACTCTTTTGTAATTCCACGTCGTTCAGGTTAATACGGGAGGTTATTCTTTTGTAATGGTTATGGACAGCAACTGATAGCACTTTTTTAGCATATTTCTGACCAATTACATATTCATCCAACGTTTTTTTTATCTCAACAGGCTTGGGAATACCCCCTCCTTTTTTTGTCAGGGCATCCTTTTCATATTCCTCTGCAATTATATCGGTGCATAATTCAATGCATTCGTCACATATATATACGGAAGGACCTGCTATTAACTTTTTAACCTCCTCCTGACTTTTGCCACAGAATGAACAAAACAGATGACCAAATTTATCGTATTTTTTGCTCACTTGGATTCCCCTTTTTTATCTTTTGTTAATTTTTTTACAATTACCTCATCGATTATTCCATATTTTTGGGCCTGTTCTCCGTCCATAAAAAAATCTCTTTCAGTATCTGCTTTTACCTTTTCGATACTTTGATTTGTATGCTTAACCAAAATATTGTCCAATTCCTCACGAATTCGAATAATTTCTTTGGCATGTATATCAATTTCCGTTGCCTGACCCTGGAATCCCCCACTGGGTTGATGGAGTAAAATTCTTGAATGGGGCAGTGCATATCTTTTGCCCTGTGTTCCGGCAGCAAGAAGAACAGCCCCCATACTGGCAGCCTGTCCAATACAAATAGTGGCGATATCGGATTTTATGTATTGCATGGTGTCATAAATTGCAAGACCTGACGTAACCAATCCACCGGGGGTATTTAGATATAAAGATATATCCTTATCCGGATCTTCCGACTCCAAGAATAGAAGCTGTGCAATGACAACATTTGCAATTTCATCTGTTATCCCTGTCCCTATAAAGACAATCCTGTCCTTTAAAAGTCTTGAATAGATATCATAAGCCCTTTCCCCTCTATTTGTTTGCTCTATAACCATAGGGATTAAATAACTCATTATGTTTTTTCCTCCTTAATTATTTTCAATAACATTTGCCTTTGAGACCAAAAAGTCCAATATTTTTTCTTCCCTTAATTGGCCTGTAAGATTGTCCAGGTTTTCTTTCTTGGTATAAAAGGCTTTAAGATAGTCCAGGCTCTGACCTGTCTGGGATGCGATTTTTTCTATCCTCTTTTCTATTTCTCCATCTTCTACGTCTATATTTTCCTTTTCTGCAATAGATTCAAGAATAAGGGCACCCCTTACCCTTCTTTCCGCCTCGGGAAGATATTTTTTCTTTAATTCCATGGGATCTATTCCGGCCTGTGTAAAGCTTAAGCCTTGCTGTTTAAAATTTTGTTCGGCTTCATTAATCATAAGCTGTACCTGGGTTTCTACAAGGGATGGAGAGACTTCAAAAGGGTTATTTTCAATAAGTTTTTCTATAATATCATTTCTTAATTTTATCTCTGTTTTAGATTTTTTTTGTTCTGTGATGATGTTCTTAATATGATTTTTTAAATCCTCAAGGGTTTTATATTCTGTTCCTAAATCCCTGGCAAATTCATCATCAAGTTCCGGGATAATCTTTTCTTTAATCTCTTTAAGGTGTACTTCATAACTGATTTCCTTTCCTGCAAGATTTTTATTAACCGCATCCGAAGGAAAGTTAACAACTATTTTTTTTGTTTCTCCTTTATTCATTCCGGCCAAACCCTCCTCAAAATCCTCTAAGGACCTTCCCTTCCCCAATTCAAAGGTATAATTTGTCCCCTTTTCTTCTGCTATTATTTTATCTTCACAGAAGGCCTGAAAATCTATAATTACTACATCTGACTTCATTACCGCCCTATCAACCTCTTTTAGTTGACAATTTGCTTCCTGAAGTTCTTTAAGTCTTTCAGTTACTTCTTCTTCATTCGTTTCCTCAACCTTTTCTTTTATTAGTTCCAGACCGGAATAATTTTGGGGAGATACAACAGGTCTTACTTCAAATTTAACGGAGTAAGAAAAGTCTTTTCCTTGCTCTAATTTGCCTAAATCAATTATCGGCCGGGAAATCGGTTTTAGACTATTTTCTTCTAAAATTTTATTGTACGTATCATCTATTAATTTTTTTATAATATCTTCTTCTACTTTATCTTTGTAGTAATTTTCTAAAATTTTCCTGGGCACCTTACCTGGTCGAAAACCTTTTACCCTGACATTTTTTTTAAGCTCTTTATAGGCAATATCGAGTTCAGCTTCAACCTGTTTGAATGGAATATTTACCTTTACCATCTTTTCTAAACTGCTTAAATCCGTAATGTCTACTTGCATTTTTTATATTATATCTTTAAGTTAATGCGAGAGGGGGGATTTGAACCCCCATGGTTGCCCGCTGGATCCTAAATCCAGTGCGTCTGCCAGTTCCGCCACCCTCGCTCTTTCAATCCTTAATAAAACTTCCCTTTTTAATAACTTTTATTATAAAAAAACATTTTTTATAAGGTATAGATGTTACCATTTAAATTGAATTAATACAATTATATTTAATGGCCTCAACATTTTATTTTACGTCTATTTTCTCTTTTTATTTATCAGTTTGCCTAAAATCTTTTCCCTGTAAACCTGTGGAATTTCACATGATAAAGGTTGTTTTACTAAAAGATTATATTTTAATATAAGATGATTCAATTCCTTTATATTTTTTT
>JAXHUS010000303.1:0-3690 GCA_034189305.1 Thermodesulfobacteriota bacterium
CTAGAAAATCCGGTATTACCCTTTATAAGGAACTTAAAGAGGATGAGAAACTTAGGGATATACCAATTGTTATAATAAGCGGGGTTGAGAGTGTGTATAGCTTTAAAGAACCAAAATTTAGAAGATTAATTCCTGATAAAGACATTCCAGAGCCCACAGCATTTTTTGAAAAGCCGATTAATGTTCCGGCCTTTATTGAACTTTTATCAAAGATATTTAAACCTTCTTCCGGTTAGATAAATGGAAAAAGAAAAATCAAATGAATGGAGAACTTTTGATCTCTATAATCAGGTTCCTATTAGTATTGCTGTTATTGATACAAAACATAGAATAGTTGATGCTAATAAGAAGTTTGTTGAAACATTTGGGGACTGGGAAGGTAAAAAGTGCTATGAAGCATACAAGAATAGAAAAAAAATTTGTAAAGACTGTCCTGCACATAAGACCTTTATTGATGGAAAAGTAAGGGTTTCCGAAGAGCAGGGGCAGGATTTAAAAGGTAATCTTCATCACTATCTTGTTCATATATCTCCTTATAGGGATCTTGCAGGAAATACAACCCACATAATTGAGATGTCAACAGATATTACTGAAAGGGTAATGATACAAAATGAATACATGACCATCTTTGACAATGTTCCCTGTTATATAGCCGTTATTGATAATGAATTTCGAATAGTTAAAACAAATAAGTACTTTCAAAAGACTTTTGGGAAAAATACCGGAGGATTTTGTTATGAATTTATTAAAAATATCAAAGGAATTTGTGAAAAATGTCCTGCTAAAATGGTTTTAAAAAATGGCAAAACCCACCATTCTTTACAGGAAGGTTATGATAAAAAAGGGGAAAAAGTCCATTATATGGTAACAGCGACTCCTTATTTAAAAGAAGGAGAACGGATAAAGCAGGTAATAGAAATAGCAATCGATGTTACAAAAACCTTTTTACTTGAGAGTAAAATAAAGAAAATACTGGAATTTCAGCAGGTTATAATTAAAAATGCCATTGATGGTATTATTGCAAGCAATAAGGATGGAATAATAAATATTTATAATCCACCGGCACGGAAAATGTTTAAGTATCCGGTAACAAAGGTTATTGGCAAAAAAATTGAGGATAATATCTATCCGAAAGATTTTTTAAAGGCAATTAGAGAAAACAATAACAAAATAATTTTAAAAGAAAGTAAAATAAAAGATTATAAGGGGAATGAAATTCCCATAGTTTTTTCCGGCACAAGGCTGACAAAGGACAATGAAGATGTGGGGAATGTAATGTTTTTTCAGGATCTTAGCAGGATAAAACAACTGGAAAATGAAATACTTGAAGCCGAACGGCTGGCTGCTGTTGGACAGACAGTAGCGGGACTTTCCCATGGTATAAAGAATGTTTTGATGGGGCTTGAAGGTGGAATGTATGTGATTAATTCAGGTATTAAAAGAGATGATAATAAACTGGCAAAACAGGGATGGAACATGCTCGAGAATAATATTCAAAAGGTTTCGTCCTTTGTAAGAGACTTTCTTAGCTTCGCAAAAGGAACTATTCCAAAAGTAGAATTAGTAGATCCCTATAGTATAGCAATTGATATTGTAAATTTATATAAGGATATTTGTCGTCAGTCCAATATAGAATTATTAACAGACATACAAAAAGGTATTGATAAAGCGCCAATGGATCCTAAGGGTTTACATACATGTATTGCAAATCTGATTTCTAATGCTATTGATGCTTGCCTTATGAGTGATAGTGAAAAACCTACAATTATATTTTCCTTATTTGAAAAAAATGGTACTATTAGCTATGAATTAAAAGACAATGGGTGCGGGATGGATTATGAGGTTAAAAAAAAGATTTTCACCAATTTTTTTACAACAAAGGCTTCCGGTAAAGGAACCGGATTAGGACTTCTTACTACCAGAAAAATTGTTCATGAACATGGTGGAAAAATTTTCTTTGAATCAATTTTAGAAAAAGGTTCGGTTTTCAGATTAGAATTTCCAAGGGAGCGTTTACCCTTACTTAGTGAGGAGAAAAATAATAATTAATAATTTTGGAGAGCTAAAATGGGTGACCCAATAAATAAAACAATTCTTGTTGTCGAAGATGAACCGGATGTCCAGTTATTCTTGAAAACAATACTTGAAGATGCAGGATTTTATGTAATGACTGCTGATAACGGCAAACATGCTCTGGAAAGGATTAAAGAAAAAAAGCCTGACTTGATTTCCCTTGATCTTGTTATGCCTAAAATGAGAGGTGTAAAATTACTTTCATATTTGCAGAAAAATCCGGAATGGGCAAAGATTCCTTTTATTATTGTAACTGCCCATGCAGGAGATGAACTGGGTAAAGAAGATTTTATGAAATTGAAGGCAGACAAGGTCCTTATAGGCCCTCATTCTTATATAGAAAAACCGGTAGTTCCTTCCGAATATGTAAAAAAGATAAAAGAAGCCCTCGGGTTTGAAAAGATTGACACTTATGATTCCACCGGCAAGACAGATTTAGAAAATCAAATTAAGAATAGGCTTAAGATTGCCTCAAAAGATAAGCTCGAAGAGGCTCTTAAAGTTTTAGGCCAATAAATTTTTTAATTTATAAATAAAAAATTTTGTTAATTAAATAGTTTAAATAAAGGGTAGAATCCATGACAAAAAAAGTTTTAGTTATTGATGATGATCCAAGTCTTGTAACATACTTAAAAGCTTTGCTGGAAGATAATGGGTATGGGGTAATAACCGCAAAAGATGGTGAAGAAGGGCTGGAGAAAGTAAAAGGTGAGAAACCTGATATTATAACTCTCGATCTTCTAATGCCCGAAAAGACGGGAATAAAAATGTTTCGTGAGTTAAGAAGAGATAATGTACTGAAAGATATACCCATTATTATGGTAACAGGAATTTCAAACGAATATCAGGGTTTTTCAGATTTTAAAAAGTTTATTTATGAACGAAAAATTCCAGGTCCGGAAGGTTACATAGAAAAGCCTATTAAACCTGAGGCATTACTTTCAAAAATAGATGAGATTCTTAATAAATAAAATGACTATAATCTTAATTCTGAAAAATAAAATTCTTTATTTATAGTAGTTTATAAATTTTTTCATATTTAATGATATAGGGGTATTTTCTACAATTTCTGGATAAGGGTTATATCAAGGAGTTATGGCTCAGAGAAATAATTATAATTTATAAGAAATTGAAAAACTATCAGATTCTCCTATATATTCTTCCTGAATGATTTTTACGTTTTTAACATTTGCATGAGGCGGACCTTTTTTGCACCAGGCGATTAATTTTTTTACCGATTTTTCTTCTCCTTCAGCGACCACCTCCACTTCACCGGTATGTAGATTTCGTACCCATCCTTTAATTCCGTTCTTTTCTGCTTCCTCACGGGTATATACCCTATAGAAAACCCCCTGAACTCTGCCTTCAATAATTAGCCTTACCCTGATCATTTTAATACATATGGTTTTCAGCTAAAATTATCTTCCATAAGTCGGGTTTTCTGATTTGATACTTACCATTCACCTTCAGATCAGTTTTTTCAATAAGCTCGTTTAAAGCAAGGTCTGAGCGCCAGCCAAGCTTTTTACATAGTGGAGACAGTTTTTCTTCAAAAAAGGCCAGAATTTTATTTTCACTCAGAAAATGGTTAATAATCAAAATCTTGCCTCCTTTTTT
>JAXHUS010000304.1:0-15116 GCA_034189305.1 Thermodesulfobacteriota bacterium
TTATCATTTTTTGTTACATTTTTCTGTACAAATGTTCTCAACTTTTCAGGAGATATTTCTTTTATCTGCCTGATGGATAATCCAACTTCTTCTTCAATAAAAAGAAGCAGTTTTTCATAGGGACGCATTATTTATGTTTCCCCAAAAGTATCAGGAGCCTCAAGAAACGAAACAACTGTGTCAAAAGCTCCGGCAAGTACATCATCCCAAGTTTCCGGCGTTGCCTCTGCTTTTTCCTTTAGTGTGCCAGATACCTTTCTCAGTATAGGCAAAGCTATCTTTCTTACCAATGCCATTTCCCAACCTCTTAATTTTATCATTGCTTTTATTCTCCTTTAATTTAAAAAAACCAAAACACCCATAGCTGTCAAGCCAATAATTACTATTGTTGGAACTATCCAGATAAAATGCCCTTGAACAGCCACTTTTGTTTCCACTTTAGCTACTTTTATGTCGTTCTCCTCAAGACGTCTAAATATTGCTTTGAATTGCTCATCTTGTGCATCAAATTTTCTCATGATTCCGTTTTCTATAGCAGTCAGCTTGCCGGTAAGTACGCCTAATTCATGATCATTCATTATCTTTTTTCCTGTAAAAGTTCTATTATAGCTTTATATCTTTCCATCTTTATGGTGAATCGTATGTTACGGTACATCCCGCATCCTTTAAACCATCTCCACTATACGCTCCAGTGCCTTCAATTTTAGCGATTGCATCTGCATCTGGAGCAGCATTATTTTCTAATGTTATAACACAACCGTTTGCCCCTAGATTAACTCTATTTGTCCAAAGATTATCTACAAAGTCTGATATATCAACCTGGATAAAACTATTATTATGTATTTTTATTTGTTGTAAGCTATTATTCCCACTAAAATTAGGTAAAGTTCCTGAGAAGGAGTTGCCATAACAATAGAAACTGGCTAAGGAAGCACACTGGCTAAAATCAGGCAGAGTTCCTGAGAAGGAGTTGCCGGCACAAACGAAATGGGTCAGAATATTTTTGTCTATATATTCTAAAAAATCTTTGGAGAATTCACCTGAAATTTTAGGCGGTAAAATATTTCCATCATTCAAGTATAGCTTCGTTCCGCTTCCCCATATTTCAGTTTTTCCACCTGCTACTCCATTCAAATTAATTAGAGTCCAAACCCCCTCTGTTCCTTCTCTTAAAATCTTTCTGCCATCATCAAGAAGTAAATAGCTTGTAGAACCATTAAATTTAGGACCCTGACCATATTTATTTCTTTTCCATGTAATGTCTGTGGATGTGCCGTGGTTGACATTTTTACTATAATCCCTAAAATCCCCATTATACATAGGTATATATAGAGTACAGTTGGTTTTATCTGGCACATCAGAAGGACTAAATGGGAGTATAAATGGAATAGACATTCTTATTCTTGATTCACAAAACTTGCCAAAAATAGCAGGCTTTGAAGGTAGCCTTTCTTCTACCTGACAAATGATTACTAAACATTATAGACATTTCCAGTAAAGCCTTCCATATATTTGTTTGTAAATTACAGGTGTAGGATACAAACCCGCAACTTGTTTTATATCTTCAATTCCTGCCTGAATCGCAAGTGGCATATCTCTATTTCCTGAGTGCATTATATTGTTTTGATTGTTATCTCCATATACATGACTAAGTCCTAAAATATGCCCCAATTCGTGCTTAAATATCCAGCTTAAAACATCTTCTTTGGACACCTCATAATTATCTATTCCATTCGGCTTTGTGTAGATTGCAGAGCCGTTATATCCCTCAATCGTTATAAATCCCTTAATACACTCATTAGAATACTTTGATAAATTCTGTGTTCCTTGTCCAGCCCATCTTTCTACAGAGGTTTCAAGTTTAATCCAGTTTGGAATTTGCCATTCTATATTAGGCTGGCTACTCCAATTAAATAAAAATTCTGGAGCAAACACCAATCCATCTCCTGGCATAGCCTCATTCCAAAAAGTTAAAGCCTTGTTTATGCACTGGAGAAAATATTCAACATCAATTCCAGTATATTCACACCAGGGCACTATTGATTGGTTATCATAAATCCTAAATTGTAAAGACCAAAATGCTCTTGCTATTGGTTTAAATGACATTATGCTTTCCAATTAATATATTCAATGATTTCTTCTAACATCTTTTCTATCTTTTCTATGGCATCCTGGATTGTACTATTTTTGATGCCTTCAGTCAAAGTGAAAGTCTTTATTATGTTTGATAAAGGCAGGTTTTTTCTTGCTTTTAGATAATTTATATATGATTGATTAATTCTTTTGCGCCTGACAAACCCTTTTTTGTTTGGTTTTATTACATCACCAAGAGTTATCTCTTTATCTTCACTTATTAGTTGTTTAATCTCTTCGATTTTCATTGTTTGCTATTAAGTTATATTTAAAATGTTATGGAAATGGGTCAAAAAATATTCCTCTACTACCTCGCTATAATAATCCACCTCATAAACCCTTGTCCCACTTGCACCGTGTGTATTAATTTGCAGGCGGATATACCTACAATACTTAGGTGCAAAATCATATTCTTCCCAGCCATCGCCAGGGTCGCTTGTATAATTTTCTATTTGCGTCCAGTCAGCGGCATCAAGGGAGTAGTCAAGGTCATAATCAGTTGGCCGATAGTTGCTATCTGCACCCCAGTATATGCGCAAGCCAGAGATAAGCTTATTAGAGCCCCCCAAATCAAAAACGATAAAATCCTCTACATATTCAGCATCAGCATAAGTTCCTGTATTGTCATCAATGGAATTAGCTAAGTTTAAAAAGACCCCTCCAACAGGAACAGTCGGAATTGATATTGTATCAGTAAGTCCAACCACAGGAGCAGCACCAAAATGATTATCCCGCCGTATTCTAACATCAGCTATATATCCGTCCATATCAAGAGTTCCTGCACCAGCACCTTGGTATCCAACATAAAGTGTTCCAGCAAAAGTGTCTGTATCAGAATCACTAAGATATGCTACTTGTGTTCCATCAATATATAATCCATACTCATTTCCAACCTTACAGACAGCCACATGATGCCAGTTGGTGTCGGTAATAGCATCTATCCCTGTGCCTAAACTTATTATCGCAGTTCCTCCTGACCAAACATAAAAATTAACTGATTCATTAGACCCCCTCATTAAAGACCAACAATTACTATCATCTTCATACTGACAAACATAGGATTCCTCTGCCCCTGGTTCGCCTGTATTATGTTTAACCCATAAATCAAGTGTCCAGTTTGTAGAAATATCCCAATCTGCATGATCTGCGTAACTTAAATAATCTCCTGTGCCATCAAGCATTAAAACACCGTCATTTCCGCTCCAAGGGTCTGTAACTGCTGTGTCAACCTGTGCATTTCCTCCTGCTGTAGCATTGCCATGGACGCTTGATGACTTGTCGGTGAATGTTGTGGATTCATCAGCCCCATCACAATGTAAAAGCAGTTTTAAAGCTGTTGCAACAGAAACACTACTCGGCGTGGCATATCCCCCTGCCGTTGCAGCTGGCACGTCAAGTTCTGAGTTTGACGATCCGTCTGCAAGTTTAAGTCTTAAATCAGCATCTTGAGAATAGGTTAATGGCATATTACAACCTTTATATTTTTAATATTTCAACGGTTTTGCCTGCCGAAGAACAGGCAAAATATAATGTAACAGAAACCCAATTAATATTCTCAAAGCTTATACCACCACCAGCTTTAATGGTAAAATAAGGTTCGGTTGGAGTCGCAACTTTACCAGTTACAAATGCCATACGCACATCATTAGCAGTTCTACACTGTATCATTAACTCATTTACATGACTGAGTGTTAGCGTGTATTCAGTATCAGCAGAGGTCATAGTAACATTAAAAGGGATGAAAGTTATTTTTTTATTTGTTAATTTAATGGGTTCTTTCATTAATTAGTTGCCTGCAAAGTATATGCCACTTTATATAATTCATCATCTGCTATTGCATCTCCACTGTCTAATTTTTTCCTGGCAATGCAGTGGGAATATTGTATATCTCCATCTATTGCATACATTCCATGTTCATTTACTGTTATTGAACCACCGGATTGATTATGGAATAAACTGGCTATGATAAATGATGCTGTTGATGCACCTACTGTATATTCATCTACGGCCGTTCCATAATAATACATTTTACTGGCCTCTCCTGATGTTCCATGCTCAATTCTTGTCTGTAATGCTTTATCTGTTATATCATGGGCATTTGTGCCAGTGCCGATAACTATGCCAACGGTTTCTCCTGCCATTTGTGAGTAATCACCGCCATCAAGCCGTACCCTTCCCAACGCTCCAGGCCCAACACATTGTAATTGGGTATAACCATCATCAGCAGTTCTTGAGGTAGCGGTTATATCAAAGGAAGCCTGATTATCCTGACAAAATTGTCTACACAATAAATCAATAAACTGTTTTGTAAACGATGCCACACATTTAATTGTATAAGTAATAGTTTTGCTTGTTCCATTGGTTATTGTTTCCGATGAATCCAGTTTATCTCTTGCTATCAAAATATAATATGGCGTCCCCATTGCCCTAGCCACCATTCCGATTTCCGTAACAGTAATATCCCCGCCTGAGTTATTGGTAAGCTCCCTTGAAACAGTAAACCATGCTGAAGTTGCATCACTGTTGACCGCACCTACCGTAGTTGCTCCATAGTTTAATTGACCGGCTCCGGCTCCTTCAGCTATTAATGTTTCCATCACATAATCACTGATTGTGGAGGCTGTCGTTCCTGTACCAGCTAAAACTCCATAGTCTGTGTTAGTAGCGGGTGCTTCTATCCAAAAATTCTGAGAATATTGTCTTACCGTTCTTTCTGTGTTGCCTGTATCTTTAACATCCGTAAGCTCAATATTTCCCATCTGAACCATAAGTACCTGTGCCATCTGTTTTGTCCAGCTATGGCATTTACCGTCTCTATCATAAATTTTCTTTTTATCTTTATCAAATGTCTCTACTTTATAACTCAATCCTAATGAGGCTATATTTTCTGTATTAACTTTTACCCTTTTTTTATTGAATATAGTTGTTTTGCTTTCTAATTTAATCATTCCTTTGCATCCTTTTATGAAATTGCATAGCTTAACTGCAAAGCGTTTGTCATTACTTCTGATGATGTATTATAACTGGAAAAAACCGTTTCGTCAAAAGACAATTCAAACCCATGAACAAGCTCGTCTTCATCATCATCAGATGTTATTCCAATAGCTTTAATGGTTACTTCGCTGGAAAAATCGCTTTCTTCTCCAAGAGTATTTGTCAGCTTAAGCTTATAGGTATAATTTACACCAATATTAATATTAGCATCAAAGGCAAAATTTGCATAAGCTGAAACGGATTTAAGATATGTGCCGTTTCTATATATTTTTATTTCTTTCAATGTAGGATCGAATTCTGTAATTCTATCCCATTCTAACCATATTAATCTGATAATAGACCCTCCATTCAATCCTGTAGGTGTTGACGGGTCTCCAATCTTTCCATATTTAAATGTATTTTCCCATCCGTATGTAGAACCATTCCAGTTCCCGGCTGCCTCTGTTTCTGCTTCTTCTGTTGTTCCCTTGGTAACATATAAATATATTATTCTATTTAATATTCTCAAACACCACGCCGGTTCAGCAGTATCAAAGGCTTGCCATAAATCAGATGGATTCCACCAAGCATTATAACAAAAGTTTATTCCGAATGTTGCATGATGCCAGATAGTTATTGACCCAAGTCTAAACGCAAAAGTAGTCCCATCACTTATAAGAACTCTTTCTCTGCCAACAGTACAGGTAGTAACATCTGAAAAATTGCCTTCTTGTTTTAATTTATTTACGGTTTTTACCCAATAATAAAGCGTTGTTCCTACTGCTATATCTTCGCCACTTCCATAATCTGAAAAAGAATCTTTATAAAAATTAGAACTTGTTGTTTTTATTGCAGATGCAGTTGTGCTATCATTTGCAGTAGCTCTATAAACACGATACAAACAATCTCTTGACCTTCTTCTTTCTGTTTCATTTGCTAACGGAACATTATCCCATTTTATTATTGATCCGCCAAATGTTCCAAGGGCAGTAACGTTTTTAGGGGCTGGTAGAATAGATGTAGTTTCATACTTTTCAGAAACAGCATGGTTTACTGTTTTTTTTATGCTTTCTTGTGTTGCTGTTCCAACTACAGAATTAAACATTGAAGCTACATCATTAATGCTTTTTGATAGATCGGCTTTATTGGACGTTAAATTTCTAAAAATACCATTAATTGTTCTATGCATCCAATCTGCATTATAGTCTTTTGGTATAGGGCCTGTGTCTGGTATAATCTCTTTCATAATTTATCTATGGTGAATATTGCCATGTAATAGGATAAATATCAAGAACTTGCTGTAATCCTGTAATTTTATATCTTCCTTTTGCATCTATTTGCAATTTAATTTTTCCTGCACCTTTATATGCCTGAACATCCTGACTCCACGTAGCAATAGCAGTTGATGTTAAATCTGCAGTCATTGCCGTTCCAACGGCTGTTTCGTTTATATAATACCTTAGCGTAAAGGCCGCAGAGGCAGATGTAGATATTGAACGTCCTTGCATAAATATCTTCTTTATCTGTTTGTCTCTTTCGGGAAAACCAAAATCATCATCTCCCAATGCTATACTTGATGAAATTGCTGCCGAATAATCAAAATGTGAATAAAAGGTTCTGTCTACATATCCATAGTTTCTGCCAGTATATAATCCATAATAAGTATCTCCGGCAGTTCTGAAAATTGAATCGAATAATGCAACACTTCTTACGGTTAATGCTTTTTGCTGTGTTACTGCCACAGTAGCGTCCACAGAAGTATCAAAATTACTTATTCGTGTCCATTTGTTTTCCGGTAGATAGCAACACAATCCCTTTTCATTATACCTTCCATAAAATATATAATAAAAATCATTATATACAAAACCGACCGCTTTTGTTAAATATGCCAACAAACCTGAATTGACATAATTTACAGTGAACTCTGTCATTACAGGTTTACCTAGTTCTGTATTAAAATCATACCCTGAAAACTGTATAATTCCTCTTCTCGAAAGGAATATAACTCTCTCATTCCATTCTGCTATACTATCTCTTGCTATACACCCATGCACCGAATTTATTAATTGTGGTCGCTCTGTTTGCGGGTCAAGAATATAAGTTCCATTATTCTTAAATACATAAATATTTCTCCAAAATTCTCTGATTGCTACTATTTGCCCACCATCGTCTTCATTAACTCTAATAACCGAAAAATCAGATACCAGGTGAGGAGCAAATGGTTGTGATTTCATAATTCTACATGGATAATATTTCCCATGTCTATTTATTATGTTTCCATAATAAACCACATCATCTATAAGACAAGCAGTTTTTGCTTTAGGTGGCGGGTAAAAATCAGATTCGAGTGCCTGTCCTACATATTCATCGGAGGTGTTATCTACATAATCGTCCTGCCCTACTTCAAGCATAGAAATAAAATTATATGTTGAAATTGTCCCGCCCTTTCGATACAATTCTTTATATGCGGGCAATCCATAACCAACTGTACTTTTTTCAGGTGAGTATATAGAAGATAAATAAACTTCTGTGCCCTCTGTTTCTACCCTCATGCTTTCTTCGCTTGCAGCGGAAGGCCATCCATCCTCATCCATCATTCTTATTTTATACCAATATGTACCGGTAAGATTTCGCCCTCTTTTTAACATCCAGTTATCTAAACCAACCCACCTATCGCTTGACCCTGAGGGTTTCGTTGGTTTAATTTCTATTCTATAACCAGACACGGCAGTCCAATCCATTGTACCGGTTTCTAACATTGAATCTCTGCGCCATTCAAAATAACTTCTTTTTTCCTTTTTTGTTATTTTTCCTGCAAGAGCAGCATTGGTTATCTTATGTTCTACATAATTTGAACCACCTACAGTTCCGGTATACAGAATAAACTTTATATATTGTATAGTTGATACCTTTTTAAAGGCTAATGAGATTTTAAACTGATCAGAGCCAAGTGCTGTTACTCCGGTTTCATAAGTTCCAAGGTTTATATTTGTAAGATAATCAAAAGTGTATTTACCCTCTTCATCATCATTTGAACTTGTGGGACGCAACCATAATGCTTGTGTGCTTTCATATTCAATCTCACCAAACCTTGTGTTTATATTTTCTGCAGGTGCTAACATCAATTCTTTAAGGCCTGTTTCAACTTCCATGTAGTCATTAACAATATATGAACCAGGCATATAGGTAGCATAATAATTATTGCCTGAAGGCACATTTGCACCTTTTGGGAAAGTAATCGTTGTTTCAAAATCTTCAGAAGTATTCTCAATTCTATTATCCAACCATTCAAATGGGTCTACCCATAATTGATAATCCTTCCCTTCAAATCGTGCATTATCATAATACAATGTCTGTGTATAGCCATTATGGTCTATGAAAAAATATTTTACATCTGTCCACGCATCATTTCCGCCAGTAAAATTACTCTGCAATGATTCCAACGTTCTTTGCCCTGCCACATTACCAGCAGCAATGATAAAATCTTCCGAACCGACTAAAGCATTGGCAGAATCCTTAAATCCTACTGTAATTGTACCAGCAGTTAATCCTGACTTGAATTGATAATCCATTTTAAAATACGGATTTGTATCACTGTCTCCGGTATTTAATAATTGCATATTTTCAGATGAACCATAGGTAAGTAATGCCGAATCACCGGAAGCTACTTTAAGGGCGTATCCCCCTTCTCTGGTTGCATATTGTGCTGACCAAAAAAGTTTATTAGTAGAAACTGCACTTCCATCTATCTGCCATGATTCTATAAATGGAGTAAATTCGGCTACAGAAATTCCAGCCTTTCTTGGAACTGGCGGAGATTTTAAAAGCCTAAAATTATCTACACTTATCATTGCAGGATCAGTAGAAGATATGTCATTTGATGCTGTCGTGGAAATTATATTCAGTCTCATTTTTGAAATTGTAGACCATCCTGTATTTGCCGCTGTGGTTACTGTACCTTGAGATATAAACCACTTTTTCCTTAATCTTAACTGAAAAAGAATATTGTCATGTTCGATTTCTTCCCATGCCGAACTTGAAGGGGCATTGCCTTGTTTAATCCAAAATCCATAACCTTGGTGTGGGTCTTCTTGAACAGTTTCCACCATTTCAGGCTGACCTTTAAATTCGCCAATATATGGCTCTTGTGGTATACCCATAATATTATCATCCGGTATAATGGGTATGATAGGAATATCCTCAGTCATGTCTTTTTTTCTTACTATATTTTCACTATCTTCCTTATGATAAACAGGACAGGAAAAATAATTAGTCCATCCGCTCGAATCAATATCAAACTCAAGAAATACTTTTTTAAACTTATTGTGTTTATTTCTATATAATGAGAAAGCAATGTATTCGTTACTGTCCGATGCAGTTTCACCATTCTCAAATGTTTTTAAATCCAGACCTGCAGTCAATAAAGCAGTTATTAAATAAGTAAAACAGACCGTTTTGTTTGCAGTATATATTTCAAGTTTAACACTTGAATCACCACGCACTCTGTGAATAGCAACTTCATCTTTAAAGACATTTGCCGTTGAAGTACCTATACCTACACCAGCCGTAGTTTGAGCAGTCCAGTAATTTTCATTTTCACAATCACATATAATTTTTTGAACATCTGGTGATTCCACTCCGGCAGTTTGAACGGCAGATTCAGAAGCAGTGCTTGGAGCCAATGGTTGCAAAACTAAAATAGGGTCAGCACCATTTGTAAAATAACATTTATTGTTATAAGAATAAAACTGTCCGGCAGCCGTATAATTGGCAGTTGTTATACTACTCGGAAGTTTTAGCGAAATCCATGTAGTATTTGCCGTATCCCAAACTTTCAACGGCGAAGCACCTGCTGTTACAAGATCAATGTCATGTTCCTGCCAACAATAAAACTTCTCTGTATTACCGCCTGTTCTACCTTTAAAAAAATACAATGCTGTTATAGCACCGGTTTCTATAAGTGCAGTAGTGGCTGAACTATAATCACTATGGTAAGTGCATCCTTCTCGTGTCCAGATAGCCCCTCTTGATATTTTTACATTTGTTGCCTCTGCAAAATATCCGGCAGGAAGATTGGCAGGATCATAATATGGAGCGATACCCATAGCCGGAACATTCTTATCCGGAATACGTTTGACTATTTCCTGTGTTTCGCTTCGTGAGTCAAGGTCGTTAGCCATATTACAATGCCCTTATTGCCTTAGATGATCCAACCTCTTTTTCTGATTCACGTTCTCTGTTATCAACTTGATATATATTTTCTAAATTAACAGCATATTCTTTATATAATGAATCTGCTCCGGCATAATCTCCTTTTCTTTGTAATCCTCTATATGAAACATATAACGGAACAAGAGAGTGATATTCAATCGAAATATGCGGGTCTGTAGCATCGGCCGACAATCCGGTTCCTGCAAAAATACAGGGATTTATTGTATATGCTGCAGTAGGTTTTGGAGTTATCTTAAATTTATTTCCCCATTCTGCAAAGTGTTGTGGTATATTTCCAAAACATGCCAGCCTATCTAATGAATCTATAGAACCCTTAGACATGGTTTCATTATTACTTGTATATATTGTTTTAATGCCCAAAGTTACTATTGCTGTAGAATTATAGGTAGTCGGATTGCTGTATTCTACAGTACCGGATACGGTATTAATCGCAGTTGCTATAACTTCATAACATCTTGTTCTACGCTGTATATCATATATACCATCATCTATCCAATCGTTAAGAATATCATCTTGAAAGAAATCAGGTGTATATTCTTTTAATATTCTTCTTGCCCTGGTTCTTATTGCGCTTCTCTGCATAATGTATTCTCCCGATTTTTTAAGTTATTACATGGGCATCTTTGGTTTCAGGGAGTGAAACTATTTGTTCATTTCTTCTTGTCACCCTTTGATATGTAGATTCAAGGTTTTGATTGTAGGATTGATAAACGGTTGTAGCTCTGCCATAATCTCCTTTATTTTGCAGTCCTTTATATAATCCATATAAAGGGATTAAATGATGATATTCGGTAGGAATCCCACCGATTGCCCCTGCTGTCGTACATCCACCTACCAAACAAACTAACGGCTTTATTGTAAAAGCAGCGGTTGGGGTTGGAGTTATAAAAATATTGTCAGCCCATTCCGTCCACTTATAAAACGGCCCGACTCCTTCTTCATGTCCGATTCTTTCTGGAGGTACTTTTCTTAATGCAGATGTGGTTTTTGAAGATGTTACAATAAGAGCTTTGACTGCCAAAGTAACAACTGCCGTAGCTCCTATAGTGGAAGGAAAAGCATAATTATCAGTACCGGAAACAGTTGCAAATCCGGTAGAAACAAAATATTCATAACAATGAGTTCGTGTAGTAATGTCGATAACCGCCTGGTCAATCCACTCATTAATTTCTGAATTAGCTGGTCTGACATTAGCCGTACCATCATCTGGAGCGCCAAGTAGTGCCCTTATATCTGTTCTTGCAGATGTTCTTGTCATTGACATAATAGTTTATTATAACCTCCTTATAGTAAACCACTTCCACCTGAATCATGCGATAAGTGCCATTCCCAGTTATGGTTATCTTCTATTTCCTCTGCATGGGTTACATATTTCTTAGTATGTTGTATTTGCATATCCCTGTGTATCATTTCTTTAAGCATTTTTTCAGATTCAACAATCGCATCATTAAGTGTTGTCTGCCACACGGAATTTTGATTATAGATTCTTTTTGTTCTTAATCCTTCTACAGTAGCAAAACACACAATCAAATCTTCATCTATATATGCCCTGTCATTATCAGAAGATAATTTTTCTACCCTTCTATATCCTGTAAATTTAATAGGGTATATATCATCCGGTATCGGAATTACTTTAATCTGTCTGTTCCATGAATAGTCCGCAGTATTTATTAATGTGCCAAAATCAAGAATCTTTTCCGGTTCTCCTGTGGTTGACCAGTCAGGATCAATCTTATCCGCAGATATAGAATCTATCTCCAATAATCTGTCTTGATATGTCGCAGAAAGTATCGTTTCACAGTTAGAAGAAATAGAATATATATTCTGAAAAATTATATAATCATCTCCTGAACTTGCGGCAGCCGTTGTTGTTTTCCCAAGATATTCCGATGTTAATGTTATTGCCGAATAAGTTGCTGCAGCAGCGGTAGTTATTGCACCGGTAATTGTGTAATAATCAGGTTCGTTTTCTTTCTTAATTAACATTGCATCAAATGCCCATGAAGTCGAACTAGTCCATGCAGCAGATACAGAAGTCGCTGCCGTTACGGAAGTAGAACCATTCGTAAAATGAACCCCACCAGTTGATTCGGAAGCTTTTGTGGCAAGCTGAAAATCATATTTCATTCCAGCCCATTGCCAGCGCTTTGCAAGTTTTTTATAAGAAGTATTAATTAATGAACCTAATTGGGGGTCTGACAATCCAGGACACTTTAATAAAAGCTCCTGTTTCATATCCGAAAAAGCCATATTCTCTAACCTCCAACAGAAACAATTATTTCCATGCTACGCAGGTTGCATTAAGGTTTGTCATATTCCCATTAGTGCCTCCGGCTGTTTTACCATTATATATTTTTGCTATTTTAAGCCAATCTATATTACTGACATCGCATTCAAATGTTGCGGCTACGGTTCTGGAATCTTCCTGAGATACATTCAAAGTAAGATAAGGATTATTTGCTAAATCCCATTTGGTATAAGAAGTATGCCCTGCCGTACCAACTGCCCTAGAAACAAAATAAAAGGTAGTTGTATTATCTGCCGTAGAACCACAGGTACAAAAACATTGAATTGCCACAGAATCAACATCACCAACAAAAATAGCAGTCGATTCGGTAGTATAAGTTTTTGCTGGTGTCATAGTGGCAACCGGGGTGCTATAAAAATTATCTATTCTTACAGTTCCAATTTTTGCCATAATTAAAAACCTCTGCTTTGTTTAAAAAAAGGGGGATGAGTTTCCCCATCCCCTCCATCTTCTTACTAGTTTATGTTGGAGTTGCGATATAGAAAAAATAGTACTTGCCTGCTGTAGATGCGGCGGCAGAAATAATTACACTTCCGGCTGCAGAAATATCCACAATATTTGTAGTCGATGCTGTGCGTGTTTCAGACATTAGAGCCGATGCAATATAAAGATTATTTGTAGAATATGCGGCAGTTGATGTCATTGCAAGAATCGCTGTCGCACTAGCGGTAGTCCCCATATAAACAGTAGCCCCGGCAGCAGTAGTTTGCAAGAAAGCCATTAATACAGTAAAGGCTGCTGTTCCAGTCCATGTAGTAGTACCGGAAACAAAAGTTCCGGCAGCCCATCTTCCAGTAGCCATTGCAACTTTTTCAGTTGTTACAGCACTATTACCCAGTTTGGCACTTGTTACAGCACAAGAGCCTATTTTGGCCGTAGTTACAGAACTATTGCCAAGACAATCAGCAGTTACATTACCAGTTTTTATATCGGCAGTTTGCACCTCGACCGTAGAGGAAATCGCACTTTTTAATGATCTCATAATAAAATAACCTCCTCTCTTTTAGTCTATGCAAAGTTTTACAAGTCCGTATTCAGTTGCTGCAACTGTCCTTATCACCTCTCCATAATAAGATTCAAAAGTAGTATCACCAGTAGTTACCGGTCTCAATGAACCAGCAGCCGAACCCTTTGTAAGCCTATTCCCAACTACCCAAGAACCCTCAGCTAAACAAGGGGCCAACCCTTTAGACTGAATCCAGCAATAACCAGAGGCAGCCGCAGATACTATAGTTACCCCTACAACCGGCCCTGTCAAAATCGCAGAGTCAGTTGATACAACAATTCCGTTGTACTGACTTGGTACGGCATTGGCTTCAGATAAAGTTGTTAATGCAACCATCAATTCATCACGAAGTGTTAATTCGGCAGTAGAAGAAGCAGCCGCAGCCTTATTAGACTCGATTTTATAATGATACCCTTCACCAGCAGCATCATTGATTATAAGAATACCATCCCGTAAAATATCTACAGCCGCAGATACCGCTCCCATACCTACAAAAACTGTTTTTGCACCAACAGAGGCAGTTGCAGCTATTGCCTTATTAGTACAAAGCGCATCCGGCGCAGGACCTTGCATTAACTGTCCAGCCGAAAGGGCTGTAGCCCCGACCTTACAATACCTATAACCATTCCCCAAACCATCCTCTACATAAGTACCTAAAGGAGTTGGAACATTCGAGCTTGTAGAGTTAGCAGTAACAACTTCTCGAAGTTGCTGTATAGCAATGTCTTGTTTAGATTGTATGTATACAAATTCACCACTCATTTTTCTTACCTCCTTTCTTTCTTATGCAGTTCTACCGCTCATAGCACCAAAATAACGAGGTGCTGAAGCAGCAACATTACAATATGTTAAGATTTGCCCGGAACGTGCATCCTGGTTTACCCATTCTTTCCATCCGCTAAACGTAAAATTTCTTTTATCGGAAACATAAAATTCCAAATAATCGGAATTAATGAAAAAAAGGTAGCCGGAAGGACAATTGGAATCTACGACTATATCCATATAGCCATTCCAATCTATGCTTGGGAAACCTGCCCTTGCCAAATCGTTATCCCTACCTACACCAGCAGGAAATCTCTGTTGTGACTGTAAAAGCACCCAAATAGCATCATATATAGTCTGTGTAGTTATACACAAATCCGGTTTTTCGTTATCGTAGGTACAATCACCTACCATACTTTGTATCGAACTAAGTGTTATACTCCCGCCAGTTGTGTTAAGATGTGCTCTTGCCCAGGTATTTGTTGACCGATTTATAGTTCCATAAGTAGTATAATTTGTGGAATCATCACATATTTTGAGTAATCCGTCAATATGTCCACCACCACCACCACTATAAAGACCTGTAGACAATTTCTTTTTCATGGTCTTTTCAGCATTCTTCATCTTGGCTGCGATAAAATTTATGACGGCATTTTTACCCTGTGTCTTTATGGTAGTCCATCCATCATAAGTTATATTTAC
>JAXHUS010000304.1:15216-38942 GCA_034189305.1 Thermodesulfobacteriota bacterium
CTGTAGACAATTTCTTTTTCATGGTCTTTTCAGCATTCTTCATCTTGGCTGCGATAAAATTTATGACGGCATTTTTACCCTGTGTCTTTATGGTAGTCCATCCATCATAAGTTATATTTACGTAATTTTTTTGTTACTCAAAGCCTTATAATCTTGGCTTTGGGTCGGTAGATCACCCTACCAACTCTATACATTTCTGTATAGTTCGGACTCTATCTTCACCCACCTTTGTTGAAGTGGAGTTCGGCGTATTAGTCTCTGAGGATTCTATTAATGATTTAAAAAGCGGAATCATTTTTTCTTCATAATTTTTAATTTTACTATGACAACTTTGACACAGTGTAATTCCATTGTCAACATTAAATCTAATATCTAAATATTCAGAAAATTTAAAAATATGGTGTGCATGTAATTTGTTCTTCCTTGAACTTTTATTTTTACAAACTTGGCAGATAAATCTATCTCTTCGATATACCTTTAATCTCCAAATTTGATAATCAGAAGAACTTCTCAATCTATCATGGATTTTAGTTACTCCACCTTTCCAATTAAGATTATTCTCGCCTGTATGTAAATGAGCATTATATTTTCCTTTACATATATTAGAACAATATTTACCACCGCCTCTTCTATCAATTGCTTTCCTTACATAAAATATTTTTTCACAATACAGACAAACTTTTTTTACTCCTCCACCTTTCCATCGAGGATGCCTTTCCTTTTTACTAAATACCCATTTATGATAACATTGAGGATTACAGAAAAAATGTTCGTTTCTATACAATTTATCTGAACCAATTTTCCTTTGTATCTTTTTATTACAATAACTACAAATCATTAATAGTCTTTCCTGCTGATTGCCTAATCCTGACATCTTTTTATAACCTTCATATTATGCAAATATTGTGGTGTGCCAGGCTCTAAAGGGTTTCCAGCATATAGCCGAATTTATCGTGCACATTACGTTTTTAACATATGCACGCCAATCATGAATATAATCAGTCATGGTTTCTACTTCTTGGATATCAAATGATTGACCTTTTGTAAAAGGCCCGCCTGCTAATTCCTGATATTCAATCGGTTGTTTAATCTGATCACCCGAATCAATTATAACTTTATTTTTGGACATAAGACGATTCAGGACTGGGTTTCCTACAAAAACCTGATTTACGAGCTTTCCCCTAATTGCATCTCTGGTTAGAGCAGTAATATCATTATCGGTGAAAGCCATATCAAATTCCTTTCTGTTTTATAAATATTAATATATTTTTTGCTCTATTCTTTTCCGGCCTATAACAGAAAGGACATTTGCCTTGCTGTTTCCTGGCCGTTATTGTTCACCCATTTTGGCTATCTTTTCAAGTAAAACCTCATTATAGGTTTTATTGTGAGGAATATTATCTTTACCTTCTTCTACACCGGAAAATTTAAAAGGTACTCTGCTAGGAATAAGCGGTTCTTCTACTTCTTTTGGGTGCGTTGCCTCCCACTTTACTTTTTCTTTTGCTAATCGTTTTTGATAATTAGCTTCTTCCATTTCTTTTCTATATTTAGATTGAATCGCTGTGTCTGGATCGGAAATTCCCCTTTTAAGCGCATGGTCAACGACTTCTTCAATATTTATTTCGAATCCGTCATATTCCTTTTCATATGCAGCTTTACGAGAAATTAACTTAACTAATGCACCCATAGTAGTATTCATTTTAGTTTCAAGTTCCTGAACCGAAGCAGTATCAGTTTTCTTGGTAGGCGGTTCGGGTCTGCCATTAGAAACACCAGCGGTTATTGTACGTGAGCCGGAAGTTTGCCCTCCTTTTATTTTCATATAATCATCATATATTGGCATAAATTGGTCATCATAAAATTTTTGCCAATCTTGATTAAACCCGACAGCCTTTTCTAGTTCAGACTGAACATTACCAAACTGGTCTTTTTCCTCATCGAATTTTTTCCTCTCTTTACCTAAAGCTTCAAATTTCTTTGTATATCCCGATTCAAGACTTTTCTCTTTTGTAATCAATCTTTCCTTTACATCTTCCGGTACATCATTCCATCCCTCTATTTCTTCCCAAGGTCTGATACTAAAACTATCGTTGGTTGACGTTGCCGTTCCACCGATACTACCAGTCTCAGTTGCCGTTAATGATGCTGATAACATAATAAATCCTCCTTAAGCTCCCATTCCAATGGGTTGGCCTATTGGTTGTGCGCCCTCTCCTCCTAATGGGTTTTGAGGTTGGGAGAGTGATTGCGCTAGTTGTGAAAATAAATTTAAAATCATTGGTTTAATTTCTGGTGTAGATTCACCAATTTCATGAATTCTACTTGCCAGCATTGCTAATTCTTGCATAGGATTTACAGGAGCAGCCGAGGCAGAAGCCATATTTTCTTGTTCTTCCATAGTTTGCCTTTGCCTTTCCAGCAATCTATTCTTCATGGCAAAGTCTCCTATACCATTTCCTGTGCTTTCTGTTATTGATTTAGGTGGTAAAGCATAATTTAAAGATTTTTCATCCCCTGGCATTATTTTTTTCCTCCTCCTTTCCTGCCACCATTACTTTTTTTACTTCCTTTACATGGCATCTTTTCCCCACCTCCTATTTCATATATTTATGAAACGATACCATACACCCACCTACTATTATATTTATGTAAGACAAAGTCTTACGTAATAATTAAATATACATATAGCATAGATTTTTAGAAATTTATGGGTAAGAGTAATTGGGAAAAATTAATTTTTTATAGCGGAAAGGAATTTATTTATAACAAACAAATCGGTTTTTTCCCTGGCTTCATAGGTTGAGCCAGCAATATGAGGAGTAATTAAAAGGTTGGAATTATTTTGGATATAGTCTAAAATTTCTTCTTGAATTTTTGGTTCATTAGGCAAAACATCTAAAGCTGCACCGGATACTTGCCCTTCTTTTAAGGCAAAAAGCAAATCATTTATATCAACAACCTTACCTCTTGACGTATTAATAATACAATTTCCACGTTTCATGGAATAAAATTCTACATTTGTTAGAATATTTTTAGTTTCTTCTTTTAATGGCACGTGAATAGTAAGAATATCCAAGTCCTCTAAGAACTCGTATAAGTTATGATATAATAACCGAACATAAGGAGAATACACATTCTTGTCTATATCGTATGCTACAACATTCATATTAAAAGAATGGGCATATTTGGCAATCATTTTTCCTACTCTTCCAAGCCCCAATATACCAATCTTCTTTCCTTTAAGTTCGGTTCCCCAATATTTAGCAGATTCCCAATTATTTCTTTTTACATCATTTATTGCTTCGTGAGTCTTTCTTATTAGCGCAATAATTAATCCAAAGGTATGTTCTGCCGTAGATGAGATAGTTTCAAGAAAATCCGTTTCTCCATAAAGTGAAAAAATTAATACATTTTTATGTTTACAATATTCGATAGACAGATGGTCAAGCCCTGTAGTCGGAGAAAGGATAAATTTTAGGTTCGGAAAATAGTCGATTATTTGCTTTTTTATTTTAAATTTTGACCCAACCATTAAAACATTGAATTTATATCCATTTATTTGCGCCATAGTTAATAAATCATCTTGTGAACGTATCGTATAATTGTATACGGTTCCTATGTCTGTAAGCCTACTTACGGCATCATTTGATAAAATATCGTATTCGGTAATTAATATATTTATATTTTGAATCTTTCTGCGATACATTCTGCTAATTCCCAATCGTCTTGAGTATTAATATTTATTGCTTCATGCCATGTTACAAAAGTCCTCAGTTCTTTATACTTTAAGTCTTTTATAAATGCTTTGGAATAAAGATAAAAAGTTCCTGTGCGATAAATTATTCCTGCATATGTTTTTAATGGAACAATATCTTCTATATATTCAAACAATAAACCTTTTTGGTGATAATATGAACGAATGAACCAATTACCGTTATTTGTTGGGACACAATCAACAAAAAGCCTTTTAAATGTTTCTATTTTTCTGAATGGACTTGTAGGTTGTAATAATAGAATATAATCATAGCCATTTAAGCCCTTTGCAATTTCCCTTACTACTCCTAGATTAGTTACATTATCAACACAAAACTCTTCACTTCTTTTATGAATTATTATATTAGAATTTCCATAATCTCCCGCTATGCCCTCTATTTCTTTTGAATTGGTAGACAGAATAATATCATTTATTAATTCTTTCTCATATAATTTATTCGCAAATTCTATAGTCCATGCTACAAGAGGCTTATCCCCAAGTATTTTACAGTTTTTTCCCGGGATACGGATAGAATTACCTTTTGCCGGAATTATCGCTATTGTTTTCATGACTTTTCTCCTTTAATTATCAACCCCTGACACCATCGTTCACTACCTATCCACTCATCTTTTCCCCTCTTTATTTTTCTTCTTACAGAAAGCACCATTTTCATTATATATGTTAATAATACCTCAATTGGTTTTGGATTTAATGTTGCAGGAAAGTTTGGAGAATAGGATAAAAACGGAATAGGGTAAACATAATACCCTTCTATATTTTTAAAAGAATTAAAACCAAAAATAAGATTATAAACATCAAACAAAAGATTATTCCTGAATATCCCATCTTTCTGATGATTTCGGTAAAACAGATTCTGTATGCTTTTTTTCCTGGGTACTATATAGGCTATAAAAACGCCATTATCCTTCAATACTCTTTTTGCTTCTACTAATGTTTTATAATATAAAAATGTTCCATAAAAATGTTCCAATAATCCCATGCTAATGATACAATCAAACGAATCATTAACAAATGGAAGTTCCATACAATCACCGCATAATAAATCAAGATCACGGTTTTTTAATGCTCGATATTCCATATCTATTCCGATACATTCGCATCCCTCTTTAATTAACAATTGGCTGATTGTAGAACGTCCACAACCTATTTCAAGTACTGTGCCATGGGGTTTCCATAATTTTTCAATTATTCTAAGGTGGTTTTGATAAGCCAAAGTTATCTGGTTTGTATCATTTACATAATCGTTATAGAGTTCTTTATTGTTTTTCTTCCAGAAAATCATTTCTGGCAATACATCTATATTCACAAGAACCACCTCCACCATTGACTAAAAGGCAACCAGGGAAAATATATTCCGAGAAAAGTACAAAAAGCAATATAATAACCAATGATAATGATAAGACTGCATCGGTAAGCACTATATTCGTATCCAATCCAAAGACCTATACCTATACCACTAATAATACCACCAAAAGTACAAGCAATAAAATTAAAAAGAAAGAAAGTTTCCATAAAACACCCCTTATTTTGATGAATCAATATCACCATGTTCCTCACAATATGGAAATTCTGTTCCTTCCTTATAATAAAGAGGTTCACTACATATAGGACAATTAATAAAAGGCAATGTTTCTATCATTTTCTCATCTCCTTATTAAAATTAAGGGAGGCGTTGCTCTCCCATCACCCCTATTGCCTTTGGCCATGACAGAAAGCAGGTTAAAAGCTCTGATGGGTTGCGCCTCCCTTAAAGTTTTCAAAGAACATCCAAGTTTCACCATAACAAATAAATCCAGCAGACACAAAAGAGCGCTGCTGATTTTATAGTTTTATGCTACACCGGAAAAAAGTAAGCTAACAATAAAAAGGTAACAAAACTAGTTATTATAGCTATTAATATCATTATAGACCAAAAGAGCAAAAAGTGTGTAATCCTGTATATAATACTATTATTACTATTTTTATCGGTGCTATAATTGGTACTATTTGCACTTATATCGGTGCTATCCGACTTGCAAGGTTCAACAACAAAATAGTTGCCGGAACACGTCTCAGAGAAACGTTTAACCTTGAACTTATTACCCTCAATAATAAAAATAATTTCTTGAATATTTCCAATATTATTAAATCTCGTTTTATAGAGCAACAAACGGCAGTCAATGAATTCAGACTTTTCCTCACAAACAAAGAACTCATTACCTTCAATAAAGCTTGGAATGAATATTATGAATATAAATGCAAGAGCATAGAAGGCCCTACTGGACAACAATGGGCATATCTTTCCAATCAATCTGAGAGAGATAATAATATTAAACTTATTGAGAATATCATTGCATTTACGAAACATAAGTCAATATTCTCCTGCCTAACTAATTGCTGGAGTGGACGGTGACCCGCCACTCAGCTTTGTGTTATGTGGCAACTTTGTTTAAAATATCACATAACCAATTTGCATCATCTTCAGTGTTACATTTAAAATATTTTTCATTGTTTTGTCTATCTGTCACAGTCCACCATTTCCAAAATCCTTCATCATTACGTCCGACAGCATTGTCATAATCAACGTGCCACCTAACATTTAAAACACAATGTTTCATATCTGGCACTATTCCATATACTTTTATTTTAACAACACTGTCTGGCTCCCCATTGCTTTCGTAATCATACAAGCAACCAACAAAGTAATTTTTTTCAAATTCTTCTTTTGTTAATATCATAAACTTTTCGTCATTTTCTTCTGTTTTGTATTCCATCCTTAAAACACCCCCTTCTTTATAAATTCATATAAAATTACCTCATGTTTCTATTTGTTATTATTAAACTAACCAAACAACACCTCCAATTTTTTTGCAATCTTCTCACCGGCATGACCATCACCATACAAATGAGAAGGAAATGGACGTTTGTTTTTTATACAAAAATTAATCATTGCTTCTATACTTTCTAAAGTATACGGACAATCCAATACATTGTTAGCTTTTTCTCTGTTTTTTTGCCTATCTCCTACATTTATACACCATGTTCCAAGTGCCCCCGCCTCCCTTATACCAGACGAAGAATTACCGATTATAAACTTAGCCCCTTTAAGCCAATCAAGATATGTGAAAGGATCAACATTAACATAAATATCATTAATTCCTATTGCCTTAAATTGTTCTCGTATTTCTTTTCTTATAATACCGGAACCGGAATCAATATTCGGTAAAATAGTTACAAAAGTAAGTTTATGCTTACTGATAGCATTTTTTACCGCAAGCAATAGAACGTCAACATTCTCTTTTGATTTTTCATACTGAGTTGTATCAGAATGATTAACCAAAAGAGCATAGGGTTCTTTACAAAAAGGATTATGCCACCTATCATCACCGATACGAATTAAATCTATAGATGGACATCCGGTAACAAAAACATTATTCCATTTATCTCTTATCATTCTGGATACGTTTCTACCGGCTTGATTTGTACTTACAAAATGGTAATCCGCTAATTGCGTTATGGCATTTCTTACTTTATCATCTATACTGCCAGACCGTTCCCCGCCTTGAATATGAACCAATGGTATATTCATATATGAGGCAGCTATTGCAGTTGCAAGTGTTTCAAACCTGTCAGCCACAGTAATAACTGCTTTGGGATTTAAGTTATCAAATAAGGTTGATAATTCTATTGTAGATAATCCAACCGTTTTACTCATTTTTACAGGTTCGTCTCCTTCTACTGCCATATTAACAGCCCAAATAGAGTCAGAATCAACCAATTCCTTTACTTCTTCAACTATGTCGCCATAATCCTTAAAGTTAGCGGAAGAGCCGAGGATTACGTCTATTTTGCCCCTGTAATGCTCTATTATAGTTTTAGACCGTGCCCATGATGCTCTATTTGTCAGAACTAATATTATTCCACTTTCCTTCATATCTTTCCCTGAGTTTTAAACCATCGTTATTTTGATTCTTTAATATATCAGTAAAATAATCTCTATATTTTGCCATTTGCCATAAAATATCTTTTGGAACAGAACATTCATCATCCCTGCTATCATTTGTTGACAGAGAACCTTTAAAATGAACTTCAAAAAACTCCATTTCGTTATCAATGGAATGACCCATAAGCTGAAATATTTTTGCCCAATTACATAAGTGAATACTCAATCCATTATAATTAACAATTTTAGGATTATAAAAAAAAACCATAGAATAAATAGTCTGCATAAAATATATACATTTAATTTGTTTGAAACTAATAAGCAAACGTAAATCTAGTAATTCTTTTTTTGTCATCATCCCACAAGATATGATTATATTTTTAAATTTCTCTTTGCAAAATTCAACCAAACTAAAGTCCAGGGCTGCACCAGCCCCAATCTTCACCCATTCTGCATCAAGCTGTAAATATTCTTCCGCTCTTTTCTTATTAAATACACTGCATAGCCATTCAATGCCTTCTTCTTCGGCATACATTTTTAATTCCATTAACTGATTTAAATCTAACTGTCTTTTTTTGTAATATTTATAATCTTCTTCATTGCACATATCCATATTCAGGTCATCGGCATTAAGGTATTGGAATTTTACAATATCACAGCCACATTGTTTTGCATCGGTTATAAGTTGTTTAGCATTAGTCATGTCACCGCCATGATTTAAACAACATTCAGCTATTATTTTCAAACTACATTCCTCCTTCCTTTCTGGCTTCCTGAATAGCCGTTTCTATACTTTTCTCTCCACGACTTGATTTCCCTATTGCTTTTTGCCCTTTACCGACAACAGCAGCCGGAGATATGCCCATTATCCTCTCCATTTTTGCTCTTTCATAAACTTTCTCTCTGTCCGGCCAACCAATAGTTTTTAATACCTCTAACCCATCAATAAGTCCACTCTCAGCTAATTGCATTGCCAACATTATCTGTTGCCACTTAGAAAGTGCAAGAGACGACCCGGGTTTTATTCTAAATTTATAATCCCTAAAAGCATTTTTGATTTTTTCACCTGGATAATTATCTTCTATATATTTTCTTGCAATCTGCAACGCTTTTGCCTGTTCGCTATCTCCGGCAAGCCACAAAATTCTATCATCAGTATAATATTGGAATATTCTAGAGATATATTTTTGACCTATACTATTAAGAACAGACTCCAAAGCTCTTGCTTTTAATCTTACAATCACCTGTGCCGCCATTTGTGCTGTCTCAAACCCGATACCAGATTGCAACTGTCCGGTTTTTGTACCCTTGGCAAGTCCTGTCTGGTCTACTAAATCCTCCATATAATATTTCAATCCTTCAAGGGTCTGAAACATATAAGCCGGCAATGGTTCTGGATATTCCCTCCTTAATTCTCTTTGTGTTCGTTTTTTAACAAGTAAGCCAGGCTTGCTTACAAGATCGTTCCAGCCTTTAGGGTCTAAAGCGTCTTCATCTCCAATCCATATCGCATTACCCATCATCATCGCATTTTCCATAATTAGAGCCATCATTTTATTAAAATGTTTCTGTGCTTCTTTTAATATCTCTACTTCTGATTTTCCCCATATGGTTGAAGCCCTCCAATTCCAGTTCATTACATCTGTCGGAAACTTAGAATCCCAGTATGGATTAGCGCTTCGATACACCACAACACCTCCGGCTACGATAACATAAACTCCGCCAGGATATTTAAGCCCTAATTTTCCATCTTTTGTTGCATCATTAACTTCGTCTCTGTATTTAAAATAAAAATGCTGTACTTTACATCTTGGTATTGCCGATACAGTTCCCTTGCTGTCTCCCCCTCCCCATCGATATATACGCCTGCCGGATGAATCAAATATCCCTGTATCTTTACTTTCCGACTCACCTTTTGAACGGCTTCCGGCATCCGGCCTAATATCTTCAGCCCTTTTTGGCCATTTCCACGTACAATAAGAAAATGGCTTTACCGTATGTCTTACAATATATTCGGCATCTCTCATCTTGCGTGGAGAAGTTACAAATGGGTCTATATCAAGGTCTCTTGGGTCTATACAGTCCAGCCTTATATCCCCTTGCCCATAATCCATTGTGTCATCCCATAAAGTTTCAAACCCAACGGTTCCAAAACTTTGACAATGAAAAACCGCTTCAGAAAGCATCCCCTGTATTTCATTCTCATCCCAATTGGTCTCTATAATAATTTTTAGTGCCTCATTTACCGGAGTTAATTTGTCGGATGCTGTTTGTATATTAATTTCAGGTTTTGAATCTGTTAATAATCCTGATCCTCGTTCTATCAATTTATATATAAAATTGACTACAGGAGCAGCTTTATATGTGGGACGTTTTGTCGGCCAATGTTCTCCCTCCATCATTTTAAGATTATCGTCCCAATATTTTGCCGCAACCTCTTTTTTGTATTCTTGAGATTCATCTATTAACGATTGTAAAAAAGTTAATTGTTTAATCTCATCGTCTTGATAATTTACTGTTTTGTTGGGTTTAAATGGCATTTTCCTTGTCCTCTTTTATTTCCATATAATTAAACTGCATTTCCCTGTATTCCCCTTTCAATTCTATCTCTTTCATTAATCCATTCTTCTTCTTCATAATCTACAGATTTATGGTCTGCAAATTCATCTTGCGGAAAGATTACCCCTGTATTATGCTGTGGAGGAGGCTTAAAATTAAAAAATTTTCTCACTTCATCAGGTATAAGAATTCCAGCTTTTTCACACAAGTAATATATTTGTTCATAAAGGAAATACTTTTCCACTTTTTTTTCAAAATCTTGATGAAAATTAGGGTCAATCAAATATTTTTCCATTATTTCTCCCCTCCAATCTCTTTCTTAAATTCATCATAGAAAGCTTTCCTATCTTCTTCTATCCATGCTTCGTCTTCTTCATTTATCTCTTCTGCTATTTTATTTACATCTGTCGCCTTCTGTTTTTTTGCTTCTTCTTCCTTTTTGTCTTTTTCCCTTTTAACCCAATTACCATAACATTTATTCTCATTATTATGGAATTTTTGATTAGGAACAAAATAATCTTTTATCGGTAGACCGCACCCCATACAAATAGGTTCTTTAAAACCACTTTTTATATATTCATCCCATATCGGGTCAAAACTAAACGCTCCTATCTGGGAAGTATCACAAAGATATTTAAGACTTCCCAATAATTGCTTTGATAAAGGGATTTTTCTTTCATTCGCTATCATATTGAATATTTTTCTGTCTCTTGGCGAAAGAATAGAAAGAATTAGCTTTGTAGCTTTTTCGATTTCTTCTAAGAATTGTTCATTTTTTTCTATTTTTTCTTCTGTTTGGTCTTTCACTTCCTCTATTTCAAGAGATTCCTTTTCCTGTTTATTATTATCTTTATCTTGTAATTTATTTTTAATTGCCAGCTCAATTTTTTTAGACTTCTCTTTTCTTGCTGTTGTTTTTTTCCTTTTTGGTTTTTTGATTACCATAATAATACCTTCCTTTTTAACTATTAATTAATAAATTAAACTATTTATCATATCTGTGCAATTTAAATAATTAAGCATTCTCGATTCACAGAAAAACCTAAGATTAAAAAATCCCATTTTCTGTAACTTGTAAACCGTAGAATATTTTTCAAAATGTGGAAATAAAGCTTCGGCCTTTTTAAGACTTTCTATAGCAGTAATTATATCTCCTGTAAAATGAAGAAAATAAGCATTTAAATAATAATAATCCGGTATAGTGCAAGCATCATTTGATATATCTATTAATGGCACTGTTTTATCATAAAAGAAAAATTCCATTGCATCATCGATAAGTCTCCTGCGTAACATAAGGGTTGTAGAAAATATTTTCTGAAATGTGCGATAAAAATCAGAATTTTGATAAATATTCCATAATATGGATGATGAAACGTTATGCTCTTTAATATGAATAGCAAAATTTATTTGTTCAAAGATTGTATTATAATTAGTTACATCATTTTTTATGCTGTTATAGTCATCCATAAGGTGGTCAGCAAAAGGATCGGAATGTATAATACTATCACTTTTTTGTGCAATGATTAATAATGTACTTTTTTGGCCTGCATTTTCCATGTTTAAAACATTAAATCCATTCTGTTGTAGTATATTAGCAATAATTGTTTTACTAAAAAAGGTATTGTGTGCGGAAGTAAAAAACACATCTTGATGGAAAACAGGATAGTAATACCCAATTTCCGGTATTTCTATAAACAGATAGCCGTTATCTTTAAGTAATGTCCGTGCTTTTTTTATTATGTCCACCGGATTAAAGAAATGTTCCAGAACATCAAAGAAAGCAATTAAATCATAATATTCATATTTGCCATTAAATTTCTCAAATGATTCCGGGAAAGGACTGTAATTAAAAAGTGTTTTCTGTGTTTTTCTTCCTTCTTCTCCTGGTTCTATTCCGTCTACTTTGATACCTGTTTTATCAAAAAACAGAGAAGATGTTATGCCGGTACTATTGCCGACATCTAAAACTTTAAAGCCATCAATATTTAAATGTTTGCCAAACCAATCCATTCTCATTATTCCATTGCGGAGTTCAAGCCCGATACTTTCAAAATCGAGGTCTCCACCTTTATAAGAAATTCTATACTGTGTTTTATAAAAATCTTCTATACTCTCCTGTGATAGGCGTGGATTTGTTTGAACTAAACTACACGAATTGCACATAACAATTTCTTTGTGGAATAATTTTTTCCCCCCGTTTCTAATTTTACATGCTTCGTCACCTTTAGTATAAATTGGTGAAAAATCCATTGAATCACATACCGGACACGGATAAAGCTGTTCTATATATTCCATTATTTAATTCCTAACTTCTTCTCTTTTTAGTCTTATAACCCATGTTGGGCTCGACATAATACGGTTAACTTCTTCTATTGACTGTGTTTTTGCATATACTTGTTGCTTTATTTTTTCAACTTCCCACTGAAAAGCATCTTTATCACGGCTTTCTGCCATTTTAATAGAAGAATAGTATCCAAAAATCCATTTATTTCTAATCACTGTTACAACAAACAAAGTATCCCTCATTAATTTCAATCTATACAATAATTTTGAATACCTCCTATATGCATAAAAAGTATAATAAATAAGCCAAAAATTTATACAAATACGTGTATAAATCGATTTCAATTTAATCCATATGTTTTTCATATATCACCCCAATTTTTGGTTAAAAATTGGACAATTCCATTTTTTGGCATATACTCAGGAAATATTTTAAAAAAATCTTCTCTGGCAGCATCGTAACTATCATTTGATATAGCCTTAAGATTCTTAGCCAGAAACAACAAACCAAGCGAAGGTGCTCTTGACACCCCTTCGTTGCAATGGATTATAATATTATTTCTCTCTTTTCCCCACTTCTCATCCATAAAATACAGGAATACATCAAAAGTTCCTTTCATGAATAGTGGTTTATCTGGGTCGATAATATTCAAGTATAAATCATGCGGATATTCCACAAAAAGATATTCAGGACTATCTGTCTCATATTTTATACCTCTTGTAATCCTGTGATAACATGGATATTTACAGGCATGGATAATATAATTACTCTCATTTCCGGTAGTACAATAGCCGTCATTTGCGATATAAATTCTATCGTATATTTTCCTAAAAAACGGGATTCTTTCTTCTTTTTTATTTTTCATAGATTCATCCAATTATCATCATGTTGAAAACTTTCGGATGGATTTATATAATCTGTCATCACTCTTAAATTAATATTTACTTCACTAAGTGGTTTTTTGTTGCTCCCTTTTTGTATATTGTATTCATCTGGGGTTAGTACTCCTGTGTTTCCACCGCCACGATTTTCAAGATGATAAGTATATATTGCAATCATCGTAGCCATTACCCTATCATCATAGTTACCTCTCGTTGCGCCATAAGAGAAAAAATCCTGCTGAACAAATTTCATCATCTCATCTAAAAGCAAATCCGAATGAATTTCAAGTAAAAGATTATTTACACAGAGCGTTGCATAAGATACCAACAGTCCTTTTGTATGAGTATTGGTGTCCCATCCTATTTTGCTGCCGATTTTATCTACATAATTATCTAAAGCACGGTGCCGGAAAAAATTATAATAATCTACTTTTGCCGCATCCTGGGCGGCAGACCCCCATCCTCCGGTAGTTTCAATCGAAAGCAAAGCATTGTTGTACTGTTTAGCCAGATACCTTGCGATTCTACCCAATTCATAAGCATCCGTATATCCGTGCCATTCCGCAACCTGTCTAAAACCAACACCTGTATCCTTAAATACTTCTATGCATCCAGGGTCTTCTCCTGTTCCACTTGAAGGGTCTGCACCAACTACATATTTTCCTTCTCTCTCACATTGATACCATATTTTTAATTCTCCTTCATTGTATGGAATAAGTTTTTCTCCGAATACCCTTCCCTGCCATTTGGGTGGCGCACAAAACCGTTCTTTTATTATCTTTAATTTTTCCAGGTCAAATATCGGGTCTCCGGCAAGGATAAAAGCCTCTTCCGGCGTTATAGGATATTCACGTCTAAAAGATTTAATGTTGGAAAATGATGATGCTTTTATCCTGCGCCAGTGAAGTTGCTCAAGAGAAAGATTATATTTAGAAAATAATTCTTTCTCCTCCTCATTCATTTTAAGTTTAAAATCTTCTTTCAACTTATCATTTCTAAAAGCCAACTTATAAAGCGGATGGTCTGACCATTTAAAAAATATTGGTTTAAACTGACTATCTCCGTTTATAGCAGCTTGCCATTCATCATAAAATGCACCTTTTGCCATATTTGCCGTAGATTCGATTACCACAAAAGTGTCTGGAATTTCCATAATAACAGGCAAAAAAGCATCTTTTATAATATCCGCATTTTTGTAAAAAGCATATTCGGAAAGATGAAGATAAGAATGTGCGCCTCCACGACCTTTCCTGCTTCCTTCACCGGATTTCTCCTTTATATTGTCTGCCAAATATATATTGATACCAGAACGCAATCCAGGGTCAACGCTTCTTTTCTCCTTATCTGGATTTTCAAATCTCAGTTCGTTTCTGTTGTGAAATCGTTTCATTGGTTTAATAACATTTGGAGTTTCATCATGAAAGATTCTTGTAATATTAAAAATACTCTGAACGCCGTCATTATCCTGAGCGATAATAACACCGCCTCTGTTTTCCTTTGTGGCTACATTATAATACATTCTGGATTGAACATAGGTTGAGATAAATTCCCTGCGGGCTTTTAAGATAATATATCTTATGGGTTTTCCTTCTTTGGCATCGGCTTCCCATATTTTGTGTAATCTGCGAACAGGAATATTGAGTTTCGTATCTCTATCTATAACAAAAGGAACGATTGATTTGTTTTCTATATGTACTACTTTTAGAAATTTTGTAGCGTATCTTTCGTAATTTAGAAAATCTTCATCTGTTATTTCTATAGAATTATCCATCTTCTTGCTGTTGTTCCGCTGCCTTCCTTATTCTTTTTAGTCTAACTTCTATTCTTTCCTCTCCTTCAGCCAATTCTTCAACTTCTCTACCAACAGACCACGCTTGTTCAAATATTTTTATCGAATCCGCATTTGTCAGTTTTATTTCTTCCCTCTCCTCCAACTTTTCAATTAAATTCTGCGTAGCCATAAGTTTCAATTTCCATGTTTCTAACATGGTAATTGTTTTCATACTTACTATATTGCTCTCTATTTCTCCTAATTTATTGTATATATAGTCTCTTACGTGAGTTTTACACAGAACGGTAATTATATCATTAAGGGGTATTTTTGTTTTTCTCCTGATTTTTCTTACAGACCCATTATCCAAATATTCATTGGCTATATTTAATTCTTCCACGCTTAATCCATGACTAAGTTCGTCATAATTATCCGTTTCTTCTTGTGGTGAAAGGATTATATCTGAAGTTGTCATTCCGTCTGTCATTTTTTTCTTAGTGTTTTTCACTTTATTTAAACTCCATATACATTATATTATGTATAATATATACAGACAATTTTATATTATGTCAATAGATAAATAAAAAATTATTGACATTCTAAAAATAAATGGTATAATGGGAAGAAAGGGTTTAAAATGAACTTAATCAGAACAAAACAAGTATTAGAAAATCTTCCGAATATTACCAAAACAACCCTGTACGCATGGGAGAAAAAAGGGATTATAGTTCCTGTAGCCAGAACCCCAGGCGGTCATAAAATATGGGACATGAAAGATGTGGAAAAATTAGTTAGAAATATGGTGAAAGGATGGGGGAAAAGAAATGATTATTAACACTAATAATGTCTATGAGCATACGATAAGACTTGATGGTGTTTCTGGTTTTGTCTCTTCTGTTCGTAACCAAGGGCAACAAATAACAGTGAGCGGATGGAATAATGAACATTGGAATTATAAAGAGGCTCAACGAGTTCTTTTGATTCAAAAGGATGGGACAGAAACGAGATATAAAATTGACAAAGTTGAACACTGTGGTGATCCGAGCGATCAGTATTTTATTAAATGTTCTTTTTCCCCAAGAAAATAAACAGGAGAAAAAGCCATGCTTGATAAACACAAACTAAGTTATGAGGATTGGAAGGTAAGACTTCCAATTTCCAACGTTATTACTGATAATAATAATTGTCCTTACAAATATAATTACAATCTGTGTCAGCATAACGTAACCGGCCATTGTGAAAAGGCTGATTGCAAATTAAAAGTTGAAACACAAAATGTATATAAAGAAGGAATAAAAATGAGCTTAAGGAAAAGAGCAGAGTCATTAAAAGAACAGTTGGATTTTATATTAGAAGATGAGCACAGAGATTCCATAAAAGAAAATATAGCAATATTGGAAGATTGTATAGCAAAAATAATTAAACCCCCAAAAATTGTTAATAGTGCACCTAAAACTACTGATAACAACTGGATTGATATTAAAGACAGTGAAATAATATTACGTATAAATGATGGTGGTAAAATTTTCGGGTCACCTTTAGCAATCTCATTCAAAGTCACTCATTGTAAACTGGTGGGGGATAAATAGAATGTTATACACATTGAAAGGCATAAATAATATCACCAAAAAATAAAGAGGTAAAAATGGAAGATATATTAACTGTTTTTGCTAAAAGGAGGCCAAATGCAATTCAAAGTATTTTGTAGACATGAAGAATTTGCAAATAGATTAAGTTTTTATATTTTTAAAATTGACCCTGACGGAGCACAAAGTATTTGCACTAGCTTAGATAAAATGGAATATTCAAGATATGAAGTGGGAAAAAAGATTGACCCAACTTTCTCTTTGACCGGATATATCATTAATCCTTTTTTAAAAGAAATAGCAAATACTTTAAAAGAAATTGGAATAAAGGCCGAGAATGAGCCTGTTCTTGAGAACGAATTGTCGGCAGTAAAATATCACCTGGAAGACATGAGAAAACTTGTATTTGAAAATAAGGAGCATAAATGAATATTAAAAATAGTGAAATAGCAGCTGAACTATTGGCAAAATTCATTGCAGAAAAAATTAGAAGTTATGTGGAACCCCAAAGAAAAGGAACGCCAAAAGGAGAGCCTATAGGATTTTCCAAAAAGAAGTATATGGCAAGTTTATTAATGATGACCGGATTTAATCAAAAAATAATTGCCAGCGATTTAGGCGTTTCATACGGACTCTTAAGAAACTGGAACACAGAAAAACCCTTTAAAAAACTTGTTGAAAAGCATAACAAGGAGTTTAACGAGTTTTTGATGGTAAGCTTAGTTTTCCGGCCACAAGGGAATGTGTGTAGCACATTAGGAGAAATAGACAGGCTAAAAGAAATCAAACCACTTACTCTCGAAGAAAAAGGATATAGACTATCTCCAAAAACCTGTCCATCTTGTAATGCTCAGATGGTTTTTGGCCCTGTGTCATGTCCTGACAGACGCCCAGATTGTTTGGTCGCACATTATGGATATATTTGTAAATCATGTGGCAAACAATGGGTATAAAATTGATATCGATTCTTCGTGGTAAGTCATAACAAGTTAATGAATGGAGGAAAGCATGGGAATGTCAGCATCGGTAGTGTTGCTTAGAAGCAAGGATGACCCTGTATATCAAAAATATTTAAAAATTTTAATGTCTTGTAAGGAGGCCGACATTAATCCACCCAAAGAAGTTGATGATTATTTTGGCGGAGATGGAATTGATAATGATCCGGAAACGCCGCTTGAAATAGATTTTAACCCTAGAGAGTGGAGCGATGAATATGCAGAAGGATATGAAATAGATATTGATTCCTTGCCGAAAGGAGTTAAAACGATTCGGTTTTACAATTCGTGGTAATTATAACAATCAATGGAATATAGCTTACTAAGAACGTTTGAATTTCATAAAAAGCATTGCCCAAAAAACTCTCTTGAATGGTCAGGATGCCCATATGCCGATATGGATGGACCATTGTCAGATAAAAATTTGTATAAATGTACCCACTGTGGTCTGGAAATACTGTCCTGCGTGGAAAATAATAAACAATATCTTTACCTCTGGAGGGGGTCTGATACCTTTAATCACATTCCATTTGAACAAAATTTGTGCCTGTGAAAAAAACAATAAGGAGGTAGCATGAATACAAGTCAAGAATATATAAATATGCGGTTGGCGGCAATCCCATACATGGATAATGGGGTACGACCAAAGTTACCGTTTAACTATTACATAGATGAGATATTTGTGGACTCAAAAGGGGATTTCTACATAGACAAAGAAGAGGATTGTTGCCAACTAGAGCGTCAAGACCAGTTGCAGGAGATGGTCTGTGGATTTCCTACGGCACTTGGGGAGTTCAATGCATGGTTGTATGTTGCCCACTATGATTGTTCTATAGATGAGTATCCACGACAATTTAATTCAATGGAACAACTCTGGCTAGCCTTCGTAATGAGTGAAAAATATAACAAAAAATGGAACGGTAAAGAGTGGGTGTCTGATGGTTAAATCTTTAATCACCTCCCCTATGCCTGTGAAAAAAATTATGAAAAAAAATTTTTGGAAAAATTTTTGGAGGAAACAATGACAGCCCTAAAATATCTTAAAAAACAAGAATGGAGTATGGGAAACGGACAGTGCCCCGAATGTTATGGCGTTTCACCAAAATGGTTGGGACACCCACTACATCTGGATAGTAGTACAATCGGACATAAACCAGGATGCCAAATGGCGGAATCGCTATCTTCTTTAGGGGCTACCCCAGTTATGATTGGTGAATTTGTCTCGAATAAGGTTTATGAGTGCTACATCACAAACAGCGGAATTTTTTCAACTCGGCCAAAAACAAAAAATGGATGCTCCAAGTTAAGGACTATGAACAAAAAATTTGATGCAATATTGTTTGATGCAATTTTTGGAGAAACCGTGAAAAACAGTGAAAAAATATAGAAAAAAATTTTTGGAAAAATTTCGTGGCGGTACCTCCCTCTCTTTTTCCGGCCAAAACCTTGCCGACCCCTGAATCGACCTTTAATAATATCACAAAAACTCAGCACAATGAACAAAGCCATAACCCATTAATAAGAAAGGAGAATTTGACATGAGAGAATTTGATTATCGCAAAGTAGCGGACTTGCTATCGAAGTATGAACTAACACTAGGCGGGGCAGGTGTGCTGTTGCATATCAGGCCACAGACCATACACAGATGGATACATGCCCAGACAGACCAGCGAGTAGCTCCCAAGATGCACCACTTGTTGACATTGTGCAATTACTTTAACGTTGACATGAACTATTTTTTCCCCAACCGCACCACGCCGGAGGAAGCTAAGGAGATCGCAGCCAGGAAGAAAATTCTCAAGGGGAACATAGGCGCAAAGGCCAGGGCAAAGGAGCGGGCAGCCAAGAATCGCTGGCCAGGGACATGAGGGGGTCAATGGTAAAGACATAAAGAAGAAAGGAGAATTGCAAATGGATACTAAAGAAAGTAGCAGAGTATTAGAAATTAAAGCAAGGAAGATAAAAGAGGCTGAGTACAAGAACTTTTTTACCGGGCAACTTAAGTACTCGCAAGATGCCGTTGACAGCCTAATCGCAGTCCACCTACACGGTGGAGGATTATCATTAGAACAATTAATGGAAAACCCATTGTTTGCACATCAGAAACAACAATTTATTAAATTTAAGAACAACAATCTTATGTAATTTGCTTTTTTGTTCTTAAACATAAGAATAAATGCGGCCTCTTTTTTGATGTTTTTTGTTCTTTTCTCAGATTTCCCCAAACTTTTTTTAACTTTTTTGAAAAACCAGCTAAGTCTATGTTTTTAAAGGATAAAATGCCCCTCGGACACCATAAATTAACCACAGCCAAACAACAAATCTTAACTTTTTTTGGCTTTTTTAAACTTTTTTATTGCTCTTGCCTTTACAAAATTAAAAAAATGTGGTATAAATAGGGTTAGCCTATTTGATGGGGGCTTTATTATGTATGATTTTATTTATCATTTAACAATAAAATTATACCTTAGTATAATATAATAGACAAGAGAAAAACCCACCCCAATGGAAACAGCCAAACCCTACCAATATAGACGTTTTAAACGGAATGTCATCAACAAAAGGGATCAAAAGATAACATATCTCTGGAAGAAACGCTTTTGTATTAATTGTGAAAAATCAAGAGTTAAAACAGGCATTTTATGTGATGATTGCCGGAAATATCTTACCGACAAAATACGTCAATTTTAATAAAAACTGTCCTAAAATCATACAAATTGTACCAAAACTATACAGTTGTCAAAGAATTAAACAGTCAAAACATCGACACTACAGGAGGGTAGAAGTCAAGATATTGGCAATATTGCCGCTTCTGGTTTCATTCTTGTGTCAAATCTGACAATTTTCATCATTTCCTGATTTCCTTTATTCGTGGGGCTTTCCATCATTTTTGAAAACAGTTGTGACAGAACTGACACAGATTTTTGTTAATTTGTGACAGTTTTGGCAAATTGGGTTAAATGATTTTATCCTGTTAATTAATAAAAATCTGTTCGTTTGGTTATTATGTAATTATTCCATAGCGATAGAGTGGCTGTTTATGGGGTTTTTCGGTAATAGTATGGAAAACTTCCCTAGTTTTATGGAATTATTCCCTAGTTTTACGTTTGAATTAACATTCTGATATTTTATTTATTTTGTTGTACCCTGTAAAACTCTTGACAGGTTAAGGCCGGTGATGATGGGGGATTTAAGATATTTTTATTTATTTTGGCATAAGGATTGCAGGTATATATAGGTAACAAAACAACAATAAATAATTTTAAAGGAGATTTTAAACTTTGCTACAATTTAAAGGAGGTAAAAATGAAGGCAGCTTTTTTAGAAATTTATAGAAAAGAGGGGTTTATGGCCGCCTATCCGTTGGCGGGCGGCTACCAGCTCGACATAAAAGAGCTGGAAAGATATAATCCTGTCTCCGGCAAAATGGAAATGCCGGACAGGATTGAAATCTCCCTAGGATACAGGGAGATAGAGGAAGAATAATCGTGGGGGCTACCCTGGGGCAAAAAAAGGAGGCAGTCGCTTGACACTCCTTGCCCTGGGGACATGCCCGCCCATGCCGAAACAGGGGTTAAATCCCCCTGTCTGCTGGTAAGTGCCGGTACTGATGAGGCAGCACCTCAAAAAGGAGGTTTTAAGATGAAGAAAATGATTTATACTGTGTTTATTAAAAACACAGACCAAAAAGGAAGGGTAATAATCATCGAAGACATGAGCTCCTATGACATATATGAGATACAGGAGAGAATGAGGAAACTTGAACAAATTAAAAGGATTGGAGATTTTAATTGGGAAATCTCCATGGGGGAAGAAGAGATGGAGGAACAATAATGAATGAATTATATAATTTTTTGAAAGAACAGCTCGATGATTCCCCAAAATCAACGGCTATATTAGCCGCTGTTGAAAATGGGGAAAAAGAGCTGCTATTAATTTTAAAAGAATCTTAAAAAAGGAGGATTGAAAATGAAAGAAAAAGAACGGCAAGAGATAATTAATGAAGTAAGAGAAAAAGTAGAAAGGGGAGATAGAAAAATCTATTGTGTTTTGCGCCATGTAAGCGCCAGTGGTATGAGTAGAGATATAGATTTTTTTATTTTTTATGCGGAAAACGGGAAGATACGGAAAGATTGGTTAAGCTATGACTTGTCGCAAATAATGGGTTATACTTACAACGAAAACAGAGAATGCTTGCGAGTCAACGGAAGGGGGATGGACATGGGTTTTGTGGTAGTACATCATTTGGGTGAAATTCTTTATCCTGGAGGGGACGGCAAAACAGTTACCGGAAGAAATGGAAGTAAAGAAATTGAAACTGATGGTGGGTATTTATTAAAACATGAATGGTTATAAATAAAAGGAGGTTTTAAAATGAAAAAAGAAGGGATGCAAGACAAAAAAAACAGCGTCCTTTCTCCGTCCGTTGGTAAGCTGAGTTCAATAGCTTACCGAAAAATTAAAAAAGTAAAGAACCAATACTGTGTCCTGTCAGTATTACGGGAAGGCAACAGTATTGGTGAAATTATTATAGAAATTGTTGATAGTCTGGATGTAGACTATCAACGAAAAGAAATCCTCGGAAGCTGGTCGCCAGAAGCCGACCCAAAGCAAACCGGCAACATTGGTATTGCGGGCCTGGTGTGGTTTAAATCGGCTTTGGAGGATTTTATAAGAAAAGACTGGGATGGATATGGCTTAATTTGTGATCCCATCTGTCCCAAAAGGAAAAAGGTCTTCGGCAAAACCCTAGAAAAATTAGGGTTTGCGTGCGGAGAGGAGGAGGAGGCTTTTTTTTATCTAAACTCCCTTGATTAAAAAATTAAGGGGGAGTTGCAATAAAAAAACTTGCTTTTTAAGACTCCGGGGAGCGGGTTTTTCGAAAACTATAATTTACGGAGCAAAAAGGAGGATTTTAAAATGGAATTAAGAAAAGAGTACAAAAGATTTGAAGAAATAGCAGGGGACAGGCAATTTGACCTCCCTTTGCTAAGTTTAAGGGAGCTTAAAAAGGCTCCCGACTACCTCGCAGAGTATGGTGAGGTAGATGATAATTCTTTCGACCGCTTTGGTCCTGGCGGTCGGAGGACAAAAAGTGTAGTTAGTGCTGTATTTGCATATGGCATTAACTGGACAGAAAGCGGCTGCAAGTGGGGATGGCGGCCGGAATATTAGAATGCCCCACGGTTGCCGGTGCTATTGCGGCAACCATTAAAGTTTCCCCCTCTCCCAACGCCGATAAGGAGAGGGGATAATATCGGCACAAGGAGGTTTTAAAATGGAAAAGAAAGAATTAAAAAAATATGCTGGAGGGGAATTTTATGTGCTTTCCACTCGGATGGGTGGAATGTTTACAACGATTCACTGCCTCACTTTGTATAAAATCACAGAGAGGGGTACGTGTCGTTACCAGGATGAAATAATGCCCTGTGTGGCTAATAAAGCTCAGTATGAGATTCTGCAGACCCTAACGAAGGGAAATTATTTCTGTGGGCGTCCTCATGCTGGGGTGCTCACGGAAAGGAAAGTTAAAAAACTTATAAAATAAGGGAGGTTTTAAAATGGAAAAAGAAGAATTGGGGAAAGTTGAATGCCAAGGGTGTGGAGATATTACAACGTTTGATGACTGGCATAAAGAACATAACAATGGAGGGATTACCCATACCCACTCTTGCGGGTATGATTTATCTACAAGAATGCTTGGCAATTATTATGGAACTATCCAAGATGGTTCTTGTAAAGAGTGTAAAAAGGTATAATTAATTTAAAGGAGGTTTAAAAATGGAGAGGAAAGAATTAAAAAAAATGCTTAAGAAAAAAATAAGAAGATATAAAATGAGTAAGAAAATCGAATGTAGCTGTGGGTATAAAGGAAAGCCTAGAATTGTATATGAGTCTCCTTATCACGTGTGGTACTGTCCCACATGTGATAATAAACAGGTTTAAATCC